>PLBS01000069.1 GCA_003134595.1 Gallionella sp.
AACCTGGTCGGGGTGGAGAGATTCGAACTCCCGACATCCTGCTCCCAAAGCAGGCGCGCTACCAGGCTACGCTACACCCCGAAGGCTGCGCATTATACAGACACAGACTTATAAATCAATTTAGTTTTTGATGTTTTTTTAGTCTTGGTGAAGCTAGCATCAGGTAGTAGCCCATCGACCATAAAGTAAGCAGCGCGGCGAGATACAGCAGCAATGAACCGATCGTCTGGCAATCAATCCCGAAAAGGTTATCGTGATACAGCAACAACAATACCGCAACCATCTGAAAGGTGGTTTTAAGCTTGCCTAGCATAGAAACCGCGACACTCCTGCTTTCGCCAAGCTGTGCCATCCACTCGCGCAACGCAGAAATAGTGATCTCGCGCCCGATGATGATGAAAGCGATGATCGCATCGGCGCGTCCCAGCTTCACCAACACGATCAACGCAGCAGCGACCATCAGCTTGTCGGCCACCGGATCAAGAAACGCGCCGAATGCGGAAAACTGATCCAATTTGCGCGCCAGATAACCATCCAGCCAATCTGTGCACGCAGCCAGCAAGAAAACACTGGTGCTGATTACGTTTTTTAAATGCGGGCTAAGCGTGTCGCTAGACAAGTAAAAAAACGAAACGAACACCGGGATAAGCAGGATTCTTAACCATGTGAGCAGATTTGGGATATTGAACGGCATGGGGCTAGTGTAGCTGCTGATAAATCTTTTCAGCAAGTGATTTGCTGATTCCTTCCACCTGACAGAGCTGCTCGACGCTCGCCTGCTTCACTTCGCGCAACCCGCCAAAGTGGGTCAGCAAGCTGCGCCGCCGCTTGTCCCCTACTCCGCTGATCTCCTCCAGGCTTGATGCGGTGCGCGTTTTGCCGCGCTTGGCGCGATGGCCGGTGATGGCGAAACGGTGCGCTTCATCGCGTATCTGCTGGATCAGGTGCAGCGCCGGATCGTCACTGCGCAACTGCCGCGCTGTACCATCGGGGAAAATCAGTTGCTCCAAACCGGCTTTGCGCTCTTCACCCTTGGCTACGCCCACCAACGCCAAATCATTCAAACCCAATTCGTGCATCACTTCCATCGCGATATGCAATTGCCCCAGGCCGCCGTCAATCAAAATCAAATCTGGCCGCGCGGCCTCCTCCTTTTGACCATCTTCGGCAAGCTTCTGGTAACGGCGCGTCAACGCCTGGCGCATCGCCGCATAATCGTCGCCGGGTGTGATGCCGCTCCCTTCGACAGAGCCCAGGACAGGGATGTTATAGCGGCGATATTGGCTGGTGCGCATGTCGAGATTCTCATACACCACGCAGGAACCCTGCGTCGCTTCGCCCATGGTATGGCTGATGTCGAAACACTCGATACGCTGCAGATCCGGCATATCCAGAAATTCGCGCAGCTTGTCCAAACGCAGCTTCTGTCCTCCCCGCTGCATTTTGCGCTGTTGCAAGGCCAGCAGCGCGTTGCTCTGTCCCATTTCCAGCCACTGCTTGCGCTCGCCGCTTGCGGCAGTACTTATCCGCACTGCATGTCCGGCCTGTTCGCTGAGCAAATGCGCCAGCGATTCGTCATCACACTCTGCATCCAATACCAGCAACGGCGGCACGCTGCAATTCAGATAATGCTGTGCGATGAAAGCTTGCATGATCTCGTTCGCCGTGAGGTCCTCAGCATGTTCCGGGAAAAAACTTTTGTCCCCCAAGTGCCGCCCGCCTCGCACCATCGTGAGGTTCACACAGACCAGTCCATCGTGCTGCGCCAGCGCGATGATGTCGGCATTCGTCGCGCCGCCGGTGGATTCGACGAATTGCTTTTGCTGCACGGTGTGCAGCGCCCGCAACTGGTCGCGCAGGGCGGCGGCCTGCTCGTAATGCAGTCCCTCCGCCGCCTTTTCCATCGCCGTGCGCAAGGTCTGCTCGACCTCCTGATGCCGGCCTTGCAACAGCAACACCGCATTGCGGATGTCGGCCTGATAATCATCCGCTGAAATCAGCTTCACGCACGGCGCGGTGCAGCGATGGATCTGGTGCAATAAACAGGGGCGGGTGCGATTGTTGAACACACTGTCTTCACAGGTGCGGATACGGAATATCTTTTGCAGCAGCTGCATGCTTTCCTTGGCTGCATACGAATTCGGATACGGGCCGAAGTATTGATGCTGACGATTGGGTGTGCCGCGATAGTAGGTCAAGCGCGGAAATTTCTCCCCGGTCAGCACAATGTACGGATATGACTTATCATCACGAAACAATATGTTATAGCGCGGTCTTAATGACTTTATTAAGTTGTTTTCCAGCAGCAACGCCTCGGCTTCCGAACGCGTCACAGTGGTTTCTATGCGTGAAATGTGCGACACCATCAAACGGATGCGCGGAGAGATATTGGTTTTCTGAAAGTAGGATGCGACGCGTTTTTTGAGTTGCCTGGCCTTGCCGACATACAGCACTTCACCCTTGCCATCGAAAAAACGATAAACGCCCGGCAGCAACGGCAAGCTGGCGAGTATCGGCTGGGGATCAAATGGCTGGTCAGGCTTCAAGGCGATGCAGATGTTGCGCAATATTGCCAATCACTCCCTCGAACATCGCTGTGGTCAGGCGTTTGGTTTGCGTGTTGTAGCGGCTGCAATGGTAACTATCAAATAACGTCAAACCATTGAGCAGGCTGTGTTGCGCGCCATGTCCGAACGCAAAACTGCTCTTGCGCAGTTGCAATGCAATCAGCACTGCCTGATGCGCAATCGTACCAAGGGCCATTACCGCTGAGCCTTGCGGCAACATCGCCAATTCCTCGGCAACATAGCCATTGCAGGTGCGAATTTCGCTCGGTTCTGGTTTGTTCTGCGGCGGCAGGCAACGCACCGCGTTAGTGATGCGACAGCCGCTTAGGCGCAAAGACGGGTTGGCATCCCCCGCCGCATCCAACGGTTCAGCACTGCTGGCAAAACCATACTTATGCAAAGAGCCATACAACAGATTTCCTGCAAAATCGCCGCTGAATGGCCGACCGGTACGGTTCGCGCCGTGCATCCCGGGAGCCAATCCGACGATCAAAAACTTGCTGTCTTTCTCACCGAACGAACTTACCGGTAAGGCATAGTAGTCAGGATGTTCCGCTCGCACTTGATCGAGAAATCCGGCCAGGCGCGGACATCGGCGACAATCATCTTTAAATGTAAGCATATGGGAACCTATAAAAATTCACTTTTGCGGGATGAAGCGCAAGGAGCCGCGCAACGAATGACGAGGCATATCAGATTGATAGACGAGGAATGAGCGAGCACGCGACGCCGCGATTCGCCCGGAAAATGAATTTTTAGGGTTCCCATAAGTGATTGTTTCATGCGGCGGCACCTTCTTCAAACTCCAGTACAAACCCGCCCTCGCCATCTTGCCCCAGCACCTTAACCAGATACGGCATCACCTCCTGCAACACACCATACAACAACCACGGCGGATTGATTATGAACATACCGCTGCCGTACATACCGAAGCCATCTTCACCGGGAGCTTGCATGCTGAGCGCGACATGCAGCCAGCTTTTCACCGGCAGTTGCTTGAGTTGTTCTGGAAGTTGTCTGGCCTCGGCGCGCTGCAATTGCGGATACCACACTGCATACACCCCGTTGGCAAAGCGTTTCAGCCCTTCGCGCAACGCCGACACCACACGCTGATAATCCTGCTTGTCTTCATAAGGCGGATCGATCAACACCAGCGCACGGCGCGGCGGAGGCGGCAACAAGGCTTTCAGTGCGCCAAATCCGTCGGCGGTTTGCATCAACACTTGCGCGCCATGCCCCGCAAAATTCTGCTGCAAAATTTCACTGTCGGTTGGGTGCAATTCGAACAAGCGCATACGATCCTGCTCCCGCAACAGCTCCAGCGCGACCAACGGCGAACCAGGATAGAGTTTCAACTGACCATCGGGATTGATGCGTTTCACCAGTGCCACATAATCCGCCAAGGGTGCGGGCAAATCGTCACGCTCCCACAATAGTGCAATGCCGCTTTCATATTCCGCGTTTTGTGCGGCATAACCGCTATCCAGCGAATAACAACCCGCTCCGGCATGGGTATCAATGTACCAGAAAGGTTTATCTTTCTGCGCCAGATAGCGTAGCAACTGCACCTCGATGAAGTGTTTCAGTACATCGGCGTGATTGCCGGCATGAAAGGCGTGGCGGTAACTCAGCATGAATTTGAATCAGGAATTGTGCAGAACGCGATTGTGCCACGTCCGCGCCGCACGGCAAAATAGTTAGGCCATTAGACTTGTTGACAGCCATAGTCAGAGCGGGGAGATGACGGACGGTTTAGTGCACACGTGCGTTATATTTTTAGTTATTTTCGATGCATAATTTTACTTAAGAGGTGTTATGAGTACGACTCGCGGTATCCATTCCACTATTCTTGCGCAGCAAGGATAGTGGATTGCCTGACTCTGTTATGAAATTTGAATTACAGCGCGGTCTCGTTGGTTTCGCCGGTGCGAATGCGAACAACCTGTTCCACTGCCGAGACGAAAATCTTGCCATCACCGATTTTACCGGTATGCGCGGACTTGATAATGGCTTCAACTGCCGCATCGAGCAGATTAGACGGGATTACCACCTCGATTTTAATCTTGGGCAAGAAGTCCACCACATATTCCGCGCCGCGGTACAACTCGGTATGCCCTTTTTGTCGGCCGAAACCCTTCACTTCGGTGACGGTCAGCCCACTTACCCCCAACTCGGAAAGTGCTTCGCGCACGTCATCCAGCTTGAACGGTTTGATCACAGCTTCGATTTTTTTCATGGTGGTTTCCTTAATGCATTGATTGGTTCTTAACTGGATCCGGATTTTGTGCAGGTATCAGGGTTGCTTGGCACGCCCATTATTTCATACATGGTCATCTCTTAATGCCTGAGCCCAAGTATTGGTCTCGCCAGCCTCACTCTTGCGTTCATGCAGCATGCTCAGATAGATAATGTCTGATGCCACTTCTCGAGGGAAGCCTTGGCGATCGGTGCGCGTAGTCGTCATCAGATCGGCAAGATAGGCATCAAACTCTGACGAATTCCATAATGCCATGATCTTTTCAAACACGCGCGAAAACTGCTTTTCCAGCGCATGCGGATAGTTTTGTTCGCTGTTATTCAAAATCTTTAATAATCTTGCATCCATAGATTAGTAAGGTTAAGTAATTTTGGAACAACGATCCGAATCAATACCGGTCACAAGGATATATCAGGCTTGCAACATAACAAACTTCCGATAAAGCGTAAAGCCTTCACCCGATCGCACACTAACATTTGGGAGCCTCTAAAAATTCAGANNGCAGCAGTTGGGATGAAATGTGGGTTTTTAGAGGTTCCCATCTAACCGCAATGCTCAATCAAGCACACAATACATGACGCCGACCACTTCAAGTTCATTGATTCCTGTCGGGGTGTGCAGCGTCGCCACGTCACCCTCGCGCAATTTAAGCAGCGCCCTCGCCAGCGGAGAAACCCAGCTGATCCGGCCACCCGCCACATCCGCTTCGTCCACGCCAACGATACTATAGGTACTCTCACAACTGTTGGCATCGCAGACCGTCACCGTCGCACCGAAAAACACTTGATCACACTCTCCGCGTTGCGCAGGATCAACCACCTCGGCCAGCTCCAAGCGCTTGCGTAAAAAGCGCACACGACGGTCAATTTCGCGCAGGCGTTTTTTGCCATAGATATAGTCGCCATTCTCCGAGCGATCGCCGTTGGAGGCAGCCCAAGTGATGGTTTTGACCAATGCCGGACGTTCTACCTTCCACAGATGATCCAGCTCCTCTTGCAGCCTCTGGTGTCCGCTCGGCGTGATGTAGTTCTTAACGCCCGGCGGCAACTGTAACGTGGGCAAAGTATCCTCGTCATCAGTGGAATCGTGCTCGCGTGTGAATGCTTTGCTCATTTTTTAATTGGAACAACGGGGGGGTAGATAATCAATGTGTGTTCGATAGAGATTTGCGAAAAAGATTCACCATTGTAATTTCCCGGTCAAGCAGTATCCTGATAGTCTTGGTGGAATTTGGATACCAAATATCATGGTTAAGCCAAAATAAAAAAACCAGCCCAAGCTGGTTTTTTTATTTTTGTTTTGTAATGCTTAGTTGCTGGTGAACAGCTGTTTAAGCATCCACAAGGAAAACACAACTGCCCCGATTGCGGTACCAACCGCAAAGATTGTCGCGATCATTGCCATTTTTTCCTCCCGGGTAACCAGATTAAACACAAGAACGAATCAAGCAGTTTTCATCGTAGCACAATTTTTTACGCAAGCAAGGGCTTTTCAATGAAATCTTACGTACAAGTTGCAGCAGCGCATTGACGTGCCGTTGCCCGGTGTGGTTCCATACCAGGGACGAGCCGACGCACATGATGTTACGAGGTATCTTGCATTTTAAACTTCCGGGATTTGAAGCTTCCGGGTCTGAAATTACTGGAACAGGAAAGAACGCATGACTGAATTCAGCATCATCGCGGTATTTTTTGTTGGGTTGCTCGGGGGCGTACATTGCTTCGGCATGTGTGGCAGTATTGTCGGCATCCTCACTGCGCAATTACCGAAAGGCGGTGCACGCTGGCCGTTTCACCTTGCTTATAACAGCGGACGCATCGCCAGCTATACCTTGGCCGGCTTACTGGTCGGCTCTATTGGACAAGCCGGTTTGTTATTGCGCGATGTGGTGCCGGTACAGCATTTGCTGTTTGCGCTATCCAGTTTGATGCTGATCGCGCTTGGCTTGTACCTCGCCGGAATCTGGAGCATGGTGCGGCGCATCGAGCAGGCCGGCAGTGTGTTGTGGCAGCGCATTCAACCGTTGACGCGCCCGCTGTTTCCCATTACGTCGCCAGTACGAGCCTTGTTGCTCGGTACATTATGGGGCTGGTTGCCGTGCGGGCTGGTATACAGCGTGCTGGTCACGGCACTGGCCAGCGGTCACGCGCAAAGCGGCGCGTTGATCATGCTGGCATTCGGCTTGGGTACCCTGCCCAATCTGCTGACCATAGGCCTGCTCTGGGAACGTTGCCGCCATTGGGTACGATCTCCCAGAGTTCGATTATTTGCCGGCCTGATAGTGATGACGTTTGGCATATATGGACTGATCAAGGTAGGTTATGTTTTTGCCTTGCACGGTTGGGCAGGGAGCTGTCACGTGGATGCATAATATCCAGTACTTCGTCGCCATACGGCGTGGCGCTCAAAAATTTTCTCTGTATGCGTCGCAATCAATATTAATTTTCAAGGTGGCTCAAGATGCGTAACTTATTTTTAATATTATTGATCTTGCTGCTTAGCGCGTGCGGGGAGCCGGAGATGCCGTCGCCTTACCATGCCATAGACGTCTCTTGGCAGCACGCGCAGGCTGACTTCCAGCTTACCGATTTTAATGGCAAGCCTCGCAGCTTATTGGATTTCAGGGGAAAAGTGGTAGTGCTGTTCTTCGGTTATACCCACTGCCCCGAGGTATGCCCCACCACGCTGGCCGATTTGGCGCAGGTTATGCGCCTGCTTGGCAAGGATGCGGACCGGGTACAGGTCTTATTCGTCACGCTGGATCCGGAACGAGACAGTCCTGAGTTGCTCGCGAAGTTTGTGCCGTCCTTTGACCCTTCTTTCTTGGGTTTGTATGGTGATACACAGGCCACCGCCCAAGCGGCCAAGGCATTTGGCGTGAACTATGTGAAGCAGTATGACAAGCACGGCGGCTATACGCTGGATCATACCGACGGGATTTATTTGCTTGGCATAAGAGGCAAACCATTACTTCTTTCCCCATACGGGCAGCACGCTGAACAGTTGGTACAGGACATTAGATTGCTGCTGGCCATCGGCCGGTGAGCAAAATCGAAATGAGCTAACCCGGCTTTAATTCTGTTCGATTTTCTCGCTTGACAAAGAATACACGCCTCAATAAGATGCATAGAGAATACATTATTTAATTCTTGATGTGTGTGCGGAAGCCAGATTCTGACCATTTAATGTAGAGAGAAATATAATGCCCACTCAATACGTCTCAAGTTCATCGATTTCTATTTTTGTAACTTTTCGCAGGTGCAATTGGTGGCAGGTCAGCAGAACTGAGTAACTCAAGCGGGTGTGAAAAGGTGAATTGCTGTATTTATTTACTCGCTTGTCGGTGTACCATGACTGCGCGATTTAAAAGCTGGCATAAAGTGGGGTGTCATTTACTTCTTTAGGTTGAGAGTAAATAACACATCGTTTATTACTTTAGCTCTATAGGGGGAGATTACTGTGGAAGCAACTCAAGCGATACCGGTTAAGTACGATATGGATGTGGTCAGATGGTTTACCATCATGGCCGCTATATATCTGGTCGTAGGCACGTCGATCGGTGTGTATATTGCATCTGAATTGGCGTGGCCGTTTCTGAATTTCGATATTCCTTACATCACCTTTGGGCGATTGCGCCCGTTGCATACCAACTCGGTGATTTTCGCGTTTGGTGGTTGTACCTTGATGGCCACTGGCTATTATATAGTGCAGCGCACCGGTGCGGCCAAGCTGTGGAGCAACGCCCTGGCGTGGTTCACCTTCTGGGGCTGGAACCTGATCATCGTGCTGGCCGTGATCACGTTACCGCTGGGAATGACCCAAGGCAAGGAATACGCAGAACTGGAATGGCCGATTGATATTCTGATCGCCGTGGTCTGGGTGGCATTTGGTTTGAATTACATCATGACGGTCGCGATACGCAAGAGTTCGCACATCTATGTGTCGAACTGGTTCTTTATGAGCATGATCATCATGATCACTTACCTGCATGTGGTGAACAGCCTGGCAATCCCGGTCAGCCTGACTAAGTCCTACTCCATCTATTCGGGCGTGCAAGATGCCATGATTCAATGGTGGTGGGGTCACAATGCAGTGGGTTTCTACCTGACCGCCGGCTTTTTGGGGATCATGTACTACTTCGTGCCCAAGCAGGCAAACCGCCCGGTATACTCTTACCGCCTGTCCGTGTTGCACTTCTGGGCCCTGACCTTCGGTTATGTGTGGTTGGGCGCGCACCATCTGCAATACACCGCATTGCCTGACTGGGCCGGCTCCTTGGGGGCTGCGATTTCCCTGGCGATGATCATCCCGTCCTGGGGTGGTGCGATGAACGGCATGATGACCTTGTCCGGTGCCTGGGATCGTCTGCGCACCGACTACATCCTGCGCTTTCTGGTGGTGTCCCTGGCGTTCTACGCGATGTCCACCTTCGAAGGCCCGGTGATGTCCATCAAGACCGTGAATGCGTTGTCACACTACACTGACTGGACTATCGGTCACGTGCACTCCGGTGCGTTGGGCTGGGTAGCGATGGTTTCCGTGGGTGCGATTTACCATATGGTGAAGAAGCTGTGGAAAACAGAAATGTACTCCGACAGCCTGGTGAATGTGCACTTCTGGCTGGCAACGATCGGAACTGTGGTCTACGTCGTGGCGATGTGGGTGTCCGGCATTATGCAAGGTCTGATGTGGCGTGATTATGACGAATATGGCGCGTTAACCTATACCTTTGTGGAGTCCGTATCCGCCATGCATCCGTACTACGCGATGCGTGTCGTCGGCGGCGCTATCTTCAATCTGGGTGCATGGATCATGTTGTTCAACGTGGTGATGACTGTGCGTCAAGCAAGTACTGCGCATGGTACTAACGCCGTTCCTGCTAAAGCATAAGGAGTGAGACATGTCTAATCACGACAAAATTTATTCAACCAGATTTCAGGACAAGCTGGAACGCAGCACCGTCCTGTTGTTTGTATTAGTAGCTTTGGCGGTGTCGGTGGCAGGCATTGTGGAAATCGTGCCACTGTTTTACTTGGACACCACAATGACTCACTTGTCACCCAACGTAAAGGAATCACAAAAAAACGCGGGTGATACGGCCCCCATCGTCTGGAATCGCAAGCCGGGTCAATCCCTGGATGACTGGAAGCCGGGTGACGGCGTGCGTCCTTACAAACCGCTGGAATTGGCTGGGCGTGAAGTGTACATCCGCGAAGGCTGTTACTTGTGTCACTCGCAGATGATCCGCCCATTCCGAGACGAGAAGGATCGTTATGGTCACTACTCGGTGTCTTCCGAATCCATGTACGATCACCCGTTCCAGTGGGGATCCAAGCGTACCGGTCCTGATTTGGCTCGTGTGGGCGGCAAGTATTCGGATGAGTGGCATCGCCGCCATCTGAGATACCCTCGTGAAGTCGTGCCTGAGTCCGTAATGCCCAACTTCTTCTGGCTGGAAAACAACAAGGTGGATGCGGGCAACGTAGCCGATACCATGAAAGTGATGCGCAAGATGCCGTTCTATCCATCTCCATACACCGATGCCGACATCGCCAGCGCGAAGGATGCAGTGGCAGGCAAGACCGAGCTGGACGCTGTCATTGCTTACTTGCAAGGCTTGGGCAATCAAATCAAATTTACCGAAGGCGTGAATTACCGTGATTAAGCTGATGGGATACCTGGGCATGGATGTGGAATCCATGACAACGAATGACTGGCTCGGCGTATTTTTTGCCGTATTTGTATTCGTCGCCATGATCTACGTTTATTTCATGGTGTTCCGTCCTGCAAACAAAGACAAGTTTGAGTCCCAGCGCGGTATGGCGTTGGATGACGAAGACCTTATCAATTCGGGAGATAAAAAATGAGCGAAGATCAAAACCCTTCTGGTGATGGGAAAGGGCAAACACGAAAACAACATAAGCACAGCGCCGAGATTGGCAGCCGAAACCCCTATCAAAATCCCGATGGTGGTGTAACTACCACGGGGCACGTGTGGGACGACGATTTGGCTGATTTTAACAATCAGCCACCCAGGTGGTGGATGCTGGGGCTGGCAGCCAGCGCGATCTGGGTGGTGGTGTATTGGCTGTACTATCCATCCGTTCCGGTTCCTACTTCCAACACCTTCTTCAAAGGTGTAGGGGGTTGGTCGGCGATCAAGGAAATGGAAGCTGACAAGGGTGAAGTGGATGCGGTGCGAGGCAAGTATGAAGCCAAGCTCAAGGATATGACACCGGCGGCGAT
Organism: Gallionella sp.; assembly: GCA_003134595.1. Lineage (GTDB taxonomy): Bacteria > Pseudomonadota > Gammaproteobacteria > Burkholderiales > Gallionellaceae > Gallionella. Next base: position 11,071 of record PLBS01000069.1, read on the forward strand.
CCTTGCCGACAATGACTTGACCGAGTATGTGAAACGCTCCGGCAAGGTGCTGTTCGGCGACAACTGCGCGCCCTGTCATGGCACGAACGGGGTCGGCACCAAAGATAAGGAGGGTCTGTTCGCGCCTGTTCTTAACGACGACGATTGGTTGTATGGTGGCAAGATCGATGACATTTACACCACCATCTCCGGTGGGCGTCAAGGCATGATGGTCGCGCATAAAGATAGTTTGTCTGAAACGCAAATTATTGATGTTGCCAAGTATGTAAAAGCGCTGAGCGAAGGCAAGGGCGATTCCGAGCCTGCCGGCAAAAAGGTATTTATGGAAAGCGACTGCACCGCTTGTCATGGCGCTGATGCCAAGGGGGTGCAAGCAATGGGTTCGGCCAACCTGACCGATACGATCTGGCGTTTTGACGGATCGTTGGAAGGGATTAAACACACCGTTGCCTACGGCGTGAATTCCGGTGATCCCAAGACTCGTGTCGCCATCATGCCCAATTTCAAGGAAGCCGGTAAATTGAGTGATGCCGATATCAAGAAGTTGGCGGTATACGTGTACAAGTTTGGCGGCGGTCAAGCCGATGCACCCGCAGCACCCGCAGCACCTGCCCAAGCTGCTGCTGAAGCCGCTGCTCCAGCAGTGGCGGCAAAGTAATCTGTATGCCTGCACGGGACATGATGCCCTGTGCGGTATCTTACAAAGGGAGAATGCAGATGAATCACGACATGGTGTTTTGGGGTGTAATTATCGGTGTTGCAGGCAGTGCTGCGGCACTGGTTTGGTTGTTGTATGTGCTGTATAGGAATGCAACCAAAAGCAAAGTCAGTCAATAGGATCGTATCGCTGTACGAAAGGAGGAGGTTACTATCTCCTCCTTTTTTCACACTGCTATATTAGCAAGTTCTGAATAAGCAGTTTTTGCGTGGGGCTATTCAATTCTTTCGTTAGTTGGGCTGGCAGCTTAGCTCAATTGTGTAGCCTGGATGTTAGGAGTAAAGGCATGGAAAAAGAGACCGAACAACAGGAAGCTGGCAGCGTCACCGCTATCTATCAGGAGTTTGAAACCTGGAGTGTCAATCTGGGTGACAAGACCATCCATGCCAAGCGTATGCCAGGTTTTTTCCGCTCGGTGAAATACCTTACCGGCTCGCTCTGGTTATTCTTCTTTGTTGGCCCCTATGCTCGCTGGAATGGCAAGCAAGCCATATTGTTCGACATCGGGAATCGTCAGTTTCACTTTTTCAATCTGACTGTACTACCCCAAGACATCTGGATGCTGTCGCTACTGCTATTGTTGATGGCGATGGCCTTGTTTGCCGTAACTTCAGTGGCTTCGCGGGTGTTCTGCGGCTACTTCTGTTTTCAGACGGTGTGGACGGATGTTTTTACCTGGATAGAAGAAGAAATTGAAGGCAATCCCACGCAGCGGCGCAAATTGGATAGTGCACCCTGGAATGCTGAAAAAATTCGCCTGAAAGTAATCAAGCATTCGATTTGGCTGGTGATCGCAGCTTTAACCGGAATTAGTTTTTCGATCTGGTTCGTCGATGCCTTCGATTATTGGAATAACTTGTTAACCTTCCAATTGCCGATGGTGGGATGGATAACACTAACCATGTTCATTGCAGGAACATACATTTTGGCCGGATTGTTGCGTGAACAAACCTGTTTCTGGCTTTGCCCCTATGCACGCATCCAGGGGGTGATGACGGACAGCCAGACCATCATGCCAACCTATGATGTCAAACGCGGTGAGCCGCGCGGCAAACTACAACGTGGTGCGGGAGCTGGCGCGAATGCGAAAGGCGACTGTATAGACTGTTTTCAGTGCGTGCAGGTATGTCCGACAGGAGTAGATATCCGCGACGGTATGCAATTGGGTTGTATTACCTGCGGGCTATGTCTGGATGCCTGCGATTCCATCATGGACAAGGTGGGCCGCCCGCGCGGATTGATCCGCTACGCCTCGCTGGATGAGATCGAAGGCAAGCCGGTTAAAAAACTTTACCAGCACCCGCGCACTTTGGTTTACATCAGCATCATTCTCATTGCGTTGGGCGGCATCATATTCGGGTTGACCCATCTGGGTGCAATGACCCTCAGGGTGATCCCTGAACGTCAGCCATTATTTGTCAGCATGAGTGATGGCTCGATTCAGAACAAATACGAATTCAAGGTGGTCAACAAGACCGATAAAGATCTTCATGTGCAGGTGACGGCGGAGCACGGTGTGCCGGGGCAGATAATCATCGGTGCCGAGCAGCCGCTGCTGACCCATCATGGCCGCGGCACTTCGTTTACGATCTTCGTCAAAGCACCCGGTCAGAACATTAAAAAGGAAGTGACGCCGATCGAGTTCCGTATACAAAGCACGGAAGACCCAACAATCGATGCGGAATACGACTCCAAATTCAACGGCCCCAAACCCTGAACGAAATTTGGCAAGGAGCAACCAATGCTTTCACAAAAAAACAAGAAGGGTTGGCGCAACCCTTGGTTTGTCGGCATGATGGGCGTGGTTGTCACAGCATTATTGGTCAATTCCGTGTTGATCTGGTACGCCTTGCATCGCCGTTCTACCTTGGTGGATCACGAGTACAGCACCAGGGATCGCAAGTCCGATACAGAAACGATAGATGACATACAAACACAAAATGCCTTGGCGTGGAAAATCACGATCAAGCAGCCCAAAATGCTCATGCTCGCCACGCCTGCCGCCTACGAAATCGATGTGGCAGATCTTCAAGGCGCGCCGGTCAGCGGCGAAATGGAAGTGGTGGCTTATCGTGCTTCCGACTCGGACAAGGACTTTGCGATACCCTTCAGGGAAGTCTCCTCAGGCAAATATCAGGGCTATATCAGCTTCCCGCTCAAAGGTTTCTGGGAATTGCGCATTCGTGTCAAACGCGGCAAAGATGTGTTCGAAACGGAGAGCAACAAGTTTTCAGTTACACCAGCGCAATAAACAAACCAACCATCGGCATTGATGAATCAGCATAGCGTTCACAGCACGGGTGGCTGCTTTCATTGCGGCTTGCCTGTCACTGCCGGGGCCAGTTACCACGCCCTGCTGGACGGGGTGGAACGCAACTTCTGTTGCCTTGGCTGCCAGTCGGTATGCTCTGCCATTTTCGAGGCCGGGTTGCAAGGCTATTACCAGCGCACCCCGGAAGGAGTGCTGCTTGCCCCTCCTCCAGAACCGCCCAAAGACATCGAAATCTATGACCTCGACGAGGTGCAGCAGGAATTCATCACCAGCTCCGGCGACCTGCGCGATATCCACCTGCTCGTGGAAGGCATCCACTGTCCCGCCTGTGTGTGGTTGATCGAACGCGGGCTGCAGCGCGAACCCGGCGTTCAATCGGCCAATGTCAATTTGACTGCCAAGCGCATTCACCTGCGCTGGGACAGCAAGCGCAACAAGCTTTCCAATTTGATTCTTGCCTTGGCCAGGATCGGCTACTCAGCAGTGCCTTACGATCCAGAAAATGCAGAAGGTGTGATCAAAAAATCCAATCGCAGTATGCTCTTCCGCCTGTTCTTCGCCGGCTTTGCCATGATGAACCTGATCTGGATTTCCATCGCGCTGTACAGCGGTGCGAATAAAGACGAGTTCCGCGAGTTCTTCCACTGGATGGGTTTCGCATTGGCCACCCCGACCCTGTTGTACGCGGGTTATCCGTTTTATCGCGGCGCAATCGGCGGGTTGCGCGTTTGGCGCTTGACGATGGACCTGCCGATTGCGATCGGCCTGAGCGTGACTTATGCGTATTCCACCTATATCACGGTGACGGCGAATAAAAGCGGCGAAGTGTATTTCGATACGGTCACCAACCTGATTTTCGTGATCCTGATCGGGCGCTATCTGGAAGGCATGTTCCGCCATCAGGCGCTGTCCGCCACCCAGCGGTTGATGGAATTACAGCCGCGCGTGGCAACCGTGATACAGGATGGCAAAGAGCAAATTACGCCGGCACGCGGGGTGAGACTCGGCGACCATGTGTTGATCAAGCCCGGTTATAAAGTGCCGGTGGACGGCATCGTGCTCGAAGGACACAGTGCAGTCGATGAATCGATGTTGAGCGGCGAATCCGCGCCGGTGAGCAAGTCAGCCGGCGCAAAGGTCTCTGCGGGAACGGTGAACACCAATGGCGCGTTGCTGGTTGAGGTGAGTTCGACATTGCAGAACACCACCCTGGCGAAAATCATCCGGCTGGTTGAAGAGGCGCAATCTTCCAAGGCTCCAATACAGCGCATGGCCGATACCATCGTGCCGTGGTTTGTGATGGTGACGCTGATTTGCGCAACGCTCACATTTTTCATCTGGAACACCGACAATTTTGAGCTTGCCCTGATGGCTGCGACTTCGGTGCTAATCATCACCTGTCCCTGCGCGCTGGGGATGGCGACGCCGATGTCGGTTGCCGTGGCCTCCGGCCTGGGAGCCAGGCACGGCATATTGGTCAAGAATGGTTTGGTGCTGGAGACGTTGTCCAAAGTGACTCATTTCGTGTTCGATAAAACCGGCACACTGACCGAAGGCAAGATGAGCGTGGCGCATATGCGTAGCGCCCCCAACATTAAAGTGCAGGACATATTGCGCAGCGCGGCAGCGGTGGAACGTTATAGCGAACATAGCGTAGCCAAGGCTATCATCGCCGAGGCGGATGCGCAGCAGTTGAATTTTCGCGATGTCGCAGTGCAAGGGTTTCATGCCACCGCCGGGCTGGGTGTGCAGGCTGAGGTGGATGGGAAAACTGTGTTACTGGGCAGCGCCGAGTGGCTGACCCGTAACGGCATCACACTGAATGCCGGGTTACAGGCGCAGGCTCACGAACTGGAAGCACAGGCGATGAGTTGTGTGCACTGCGCGTTGGGCGCTGTGCATGTGGCCGTGTTCGCACTGGCGGATAAGTTGCGCGATGATGCGCAGCAAATGGTGAATGAGTTGCGTGCAGCGGGCATCAGCATGACCCTGCTGAGCGGGGATCGCAAGACAGTGACCGAGGCCATCGCGCAGCAGTTGGGCGGCATGGAAGTGATCGCTGAAGTGTTGCCGCAGGACAAGGATCAGATGATTCAACGCTTGCAACAGCGCGGTGCGGTGGTCGCCATGGTGGGCGATGGCGTCAACGATGCACCTGCGTTGATACGCGCTGACGTGGGTATCGCGCTCGGCTCGGGAACCGACGTGTCGGTGGAGAGTGCCGATATCGTGCTGATGCACAACGAGCTGGACAAGGTGCGCCTGGCCACGCTGCTGTCGCGCCGCACCTTGCTCACCATCAAGCAAAACATCGGGCTGTCTTTTGTGTATAACGCTATCATGGTGCCGCTGGCGATGATGGCCAAGGTGGATCCGCTGGTGGCGGCGATCACCATGCCCATCAGTTCATTAGTGGTGATCGGCAATGCGGCACGCATCCGCAACTTGTTTAAAAATGAAAAGCCCCAGGGGGTGAAATGGACGTAATTTACACTTTGATTCCAGGCATGATGTTCTTCGGTCTGCTGTTTTTCGCAGTGCTGATCTGGGCAGTGAAGAAGGGTCAGTATGAAGACATGGAAGGCAATGCCAGCCGCATTCTGCTGGATGACGATGATGACATGATGATACCTCAGCCGAAAGATCCCCATCCAGAAGATATCAAGGATGGCGATTCCAAGAAGGGTGCCTCTATAAATTCAAAATCTACTTGAGTATCTCGCCGTCAGCCAATAGTGGCTGGGCCAGTTTGTCAAAATCCTTGGGCGCGACATATTGCAGCAATGGCTTTTCTCCGCCACCCAGCGTGATATCCAGGCCGTGCTGCGGATACAGCCAGTGGACTGCACCACTTTTCTTTTCCTTGATGCGTAGCTCCGGTTGTCCAAAACGTTTGGCGAAAACAGCGTCTTCCAAACGAGTGGCGGGCATATAGGTCAGGCTGCTGATCGGCATCGTGAATACTCTGGCGACGTCATCGGGAGTCATCGTGATTTCCTTGCCGCTGCCCGTGGCCTTCATGCGCAAGCCGCGCTCAAACATGCCGGGCAGCTCCGCATCCGGAACCGCGATATTCAGAACAACCCTGGCCTTCAGGCCGGCCAGTTTGACCTCTTCAAAGAAAACCTCCACGGCCAATCGACCGCTGGGCGATTTGAACAAGATGGGCTTGGCCACTTCCTTGAAATGCCGCTCGGCCTCGTTGGTGTTGCTTTGTCCCAAAGTGATGCCGAATATCCGGCTGGTGTCAGCAGTCGGATGCCCGATATGCCAAGGCAAGTCCGATATTTCGGCGGGCATGTCCCCCTTAAAAAATGCCACACCCATGATCAGCACCGCGATAAGCGCGATCCCCCAATAGATTTTACGTTCCATTATTTTTTCGCGGATTGGTCTAAATTACCGGACAGACAGCTCTTGAGGATCATCATGCTGTTCCTCATGAATTCTTTCAAATCCTTGAGCCGTTTGAATTGACCTCAGGGATCCGTTATATCCATTAACCACAGGAATACGCCCACTGTATTCTAACGCAAACGCCAGCGGGAATAATGCGCAAGGAAATGGAGGGGGCGCAGCATGGAGTCCGGCTGGTATCATTCAACTGTTGAAATGATGGTGGTTCCGGTAGCGGCGACGCCGGACAGGAAGCGAGGAAAACAGCATGTCGAATAAAATCGTCGCGGACTTGAACAGGTTGCTGGTCTGGGGCAAGGCGTGAAACTTCCAGAACTGAATATTTTCATGGCTTGGTTCCTGATTCCGCAGACGCTGGCGATGGGTTGGGTGGCTGCTATCGGGCGCGTGGTGCTGGAACTGTTCGGTGCAGATACGCAGGAGGAAGGGATTCCTGGGCGCATCGTCGGCGCGTTGCTGTTGCTGGGTATGGTCTTTGTGATACGCCGCCTGCTCGGCGGCACCCTGCCCGTCGTTGGAAATCCGGACGGCAATGGTTACCGTTTTGGACATCGTTTGATTTTGACAGGCAACATTCTGGCGGTAGCCTTGTTTATTTTTCAGCTTGCCTGGCATTGGCTGCCCAGCCCTGATGTGGTTATGGTGCTGGCCCAGTTCACTTCTGCTTTTGGCTACTGGGTGATGCCGCTGTGGGCGGTCGGATTTTCGTTCATTTACCAATCGACGCAACCCGCCCAACCGCGCCATCCCCCAGCAGACAATTAATACTCTACATTTTTCTGATAAGGCCGCGCATCGCAACGGTAATGCAGAAAATAAATCGGGCACTTGGAATCAAGTGTCCTCTTCTGTATATGATATGTTTGGCGTCCCCAACGAGATTCGAACTCGTGTTACCGCCGTGAAAGGGCGATGTCCTAGGCCTCTAGACGAT
>PLBS01000026.1:0-19109 GCA_003134595.1 Gallionella sp.
CTTGTCGCCGCCTTGTTTGACCTTCGAAATAGAATTGGAATAGATTGTATCAAGCAGAAACCGTCTCTTCCGCGAATTCTAGTTTTACTTTGCCATCCGCATCGACATCAACCGTCACTTGACCACCGTTGGACAAGCGGCCAAACAGCAGTTCGTCGGCCAGCGCAGAGCGTATGGTGTCCTGGATCAGGCGTGCCATCGGGCGTGCGCCCATCAGCGGATCGAAGCCGTCCTCAGCCAGATGGTCTTTGAGCGCGTCGGTGAACACGACTTCCACTTTCTTCTCGTGCAACTGCTCTTCAAGCTGCATCAGGAATTTGTCCACCACGCGCAGGATGACTTCGTGATCCAGCGGCGCGAAGGAGATGACGGCATCCAGGCGGTTGCGGAATTCCGGCGTGAAGGTGCGCTTGATGTCCGCCAACTCGTCACCGACCGCACTGCTCTGGGTGAAGCCGATGTGGCTCTTGTTCAGGGCTTCTGAACCCGCGTTGGTGGTCATGATGATCACCACGTTGCGGAAATCGGCCTTGCGCCCGTTATTGTCGGTGAGCGTGCCGTGATCCATCACTTGCAGCAGGATGTTGAAAATGTCCGGGTGCGCTTTTTCGATTTCGTCCAGCAGCAGCACGGCGTGCGGCTGCTTGTTGATCGCCTCGGTGAGCAAACCGCCCTGATCGAATCCGACATAACCGGGCGGCGCGCCGATCAAGCGCGACACGGCGTGACGTTCCATGTATTCGGACATGTCGAAGCGGTGCAACGGCATGCCCATTGCATAAGCGAGTTGCCGTGCCACTTCGGTCTTGCCGACGCCGGTCGGGCCGGAGAACAGAAAGCTGCCGATGGGTTTTTGCGGATTGCCCAAACCGCTGCGCGACATCTTGATGGCGGTGGCTAGTGCGTCGATCGCCTTGTTCTGGCCGAATACCACTGCTTTCAAATCGCGATCAAGTGTTTTAAGCGTGTTGCGATCATCGGACGAAACGCTACGCGGCGGGATGCGCGCGATCTTGGCAATGATCTCCTCGATTTCGTGTTTGCCGATGACTTTCTTTTGTTTCGATTTCGGCAGGATGCGTTGCGCGGCACCTGCTTCGTCCAGCACGTCGATCGCCTTGTCCGGCAAGTGGCGATCGTTGATGAAACGTGCGGAAAGTTCTGCCGCGCTAGTCAATGCAGCCGCACTGTATTTGACGCTGTGATGTTCTTCAAAACGCGATTTCAGGCCACGCAGAATCGCAATGGTTTGCTCCACTGATGGTTCCGGCACATCGACTTTCTGGAAGCGACGCGACAGCGCGTGATCTTTCTCGAAGACGCCGCGATATTCCTGATAGGTGGTCGCGCCTATGCATTTCAATTGCCCATTCGACAACGCCGGCTTGAGCAGATTGGAGGCGTCCATCGTGCCGCCGGAGGCCGCGCCTGCACCGATCAGGGTATGGATTTCGTCGATGAACAGAATCGCGTTCGGCGCATCGGCGAGCTCCTTCAGCACGGCCTTCAGGCGCTGTTCAAAGTCGCCGCGATACTTGGTACCCGCCAGCAGCGCGCCCATGTCGAGCGAGTATACATGCGCGTCCTTGAGGATTTCCGGCACGTCATTTTCTGTGATGCGCCGCGCCAAACCCTCGGCGATCGCGGTCTTGCCCACGCCAGCTTCGCCCACCAGCAGCGGGTTGTTCTTGCGGCGGCGGCACAGGGTTTGGATGACGCGCTCCAACTCTATTTCGCGTCCGATCAGCGGGTCGATCTTGCCAGCCAGTGCCTGTGCGTTCAGATCCTGCGTGTAGCTCTTCAGCGCGCCGCCGGCGTTCTGCTCTTGTTCTGATTCGGACTCGTTTTGTGGTTTGGTTGGTGTGCCCGGCTGGGTCTTGTCGATGCCGTGGGCGATGTAGTTCACCACATCGAGACGGCTGACGTTGCGCTGGGTGAGAAAATATATCGCGTGCGAATCCTTCTCGCCGAACAGGGCGACCAGAATATTGGCACCTGTCACTTCCTTTTTGTTGGTGGATTGCACATGCAGGATGGCGCGCTGGATGACGCGCTGGAAACCGACCGTGGGTTGGGTGTCCACTTCGCGGTCGCCCGGCGTGACCGGGGTATGCGTCGTGATGAAGTCGCTCAAGACCTGGCGCAACTCGTCTATGTTCACGCCACAGGCACGCAACACTTGTGCGGCGGAAGCGTTGTCCAGCATGGTGAGCAGCAGATGCTCGACGGTGATGAACTCATGGCGCTTCTGGCGAGCCTCGACGAACGCCAAGTGCAAACTGACTTCCAATTCTTGCGCAATCATTTCAGTTTTCCTCCATACCGCATCGTAGCGGATGTCCATGTTGTTTTGCAAACTCTGATACCTGGGTAACTTTGGTTTCGGCGACATCCTGGGAATATATCCCGCATACGGCCGATCCTTCATTATGTACTTTGAGCATGATTTGCAGCGCACGTTCCCGATCCATCGCAAAAAACTGCTGCAACACCTCAATTACAAAGTCCATCGTAGTGTAATCGTCATTGAACAAAATCACTTTGTACATGCGCGGCTGTTTTGTTTTTGCGCGTTCCGGCGCGAGTACCGTGCTGCTGTCATGTTTGGTCGCCATAGTCCTTGCTGTGCATATCTGACACTATTCCTTGCCCGTATACTTGATGATTAACGCTGCTTTTTCAAGCCCATTTGAAAAATATTTTATAAACCACTTGACGGTATCAACTAAACAGGAGTAAAAAGCGCGCTGGTGTTTGACTCAAAGTATCTGCAGTACTGGTTTTGCCGTGTGCGATCTTGGATTCAAACAGTTTCGCGGGGGATTTCCCCGTTTTTTTGGTAAGGAAGTAATCACATGGCAACTGGTACAGTTAAATGGTTCAACGATGCAAAGGGTTTTGGTTTTATCACTCCCGATGATGGTAGCGAAGATCTGTTCGCGCACTTTTCCGCAATCAACATGAGCGGCTTCAAGTCACTCAAAGAAGGCCAGAAGGTCACCTTTGAAGTAGTTCAAGGTCCTAAAGGCAAGCAAGCTTCCAACATCCAGGCACCTTAATCGGTTCTTGAGTTGGTAAAAAAGCCCGGTGCGAAAGTATCGGGCTTTTTGTTTTGGGTGGTCGGCTAATTCGACGCCGGTACCTTGGGCTTGTCGCAAAGTCAAAGTCGCGGGGTGCGGCCTCGCAACAAAAACCGTTCGTATTGAGTAGGCCGAAGGCCGTATCGAAATATGAATGACAAAATAAAAACCGTCGGGGGTAGCCCGACAGCTAGTCACTTTTTCTTGCTTCGCCAAAGAAAAAGTAACCAAAAAGAAGGCGACCCCGGTTTGCCGCCGCTGCGCGGTTCCCTCGATCAGCCGCAAGCAAGCNNTGCGGTTGATCGAGGCGGCGCACAGGGGATAAAAAGCAAAAGCCAAAAAATCAGGTGGGCAACAAGTTGCCCAATATCTAGGAGTAGATAGGCAAATCAATTCGACTCCGGTACATTGGTGCCTTCAGACATCGCAAAACACGCTCATGGCCTACTTCATCGATCTCTTCTCGCCAGAGACATACGAAGCGTTCACGCGCTCGACCCAGGGGATATCCGGTTTCCGCATGCGGCACAAAGGGATGGCCGATCGCATCAAGGCCGGAGACGTGTTTGCCTGCTATGTGACGAGGGTTTCGCGGTGGTGTGGCCTTCTCGAGATCATCGAAGGTCCATTTATAGATAACTCTCCGATCTTTGTCTCGGGGGACGATCCATTTGTCGTGCGATTCAAAGTCCGCCCGAAGGTTTGGCTCCCCATCGATCAATCGCTGCCCATCCACGACGACAAAGTCTGGAACGGCCTCTCGTTCACCCGCACACTCGAAAAGGGTTCGATTGCATGGACGGGCAAAGTTCGCGGGAGCCTCGTAAGACTTGACGATAAAGACGGAAAGTTCCTCGCCGAGGCGCTATCTGCTCAGGCGAAGCTGCCTCATACATATGTACTCGACGATGTCGAGCGTAAGAAGCTCACGACACACACAGTCACTCGCCAAAATAAGGTTGTAACTGTCACAGTACCTGAGGACACGGTGCCTACCGAGGAGGTATCTGCGCCGCAGGAAGCCGCTGCAAGAGAGTCCATTCAAGTCCAGTCGCTCATTGCACAGATCGGCGCACGAATGGGCATGTCCATATGGATTCCGCGCTCTGACCGTGGCGGAGTACTGAAGGAGTGGAAGATCGAGCCACAGCCACTGCTAGAACGCCTGCCGCTCAACTATGACGACACAACTCTTCGCACAATTGAGCAAATCGATGTAATCTGGTTGAGAGGCCGTTCGATTGTTCGTGCCTTCGAGGTCGAACACACAACTGCCGTCTATTCCGGAATCCTGCGAATGGCAGACCTACTCGCGCTACAACCAAACATGGATATCAAGCTGCACATCGTTGCGCCGGTTGCGAAGCGTGATAAGGTATTCCAAGAAATTCGTCGCCCAGTCTTCTCGCTTTTGGAGAAAGGGCCGCTGGCTGAAAGCTGCACGTATCTGTCTTATGACAGCCTCCGAGAGTTGGCCAGTCAGAAGCATCTGTCGCACCTTTCTGATACGGTGCTAGACGAATACGCGGAAGAAGCAGAATGAAGGCGATGTCTAAATCAGCGCTCAAGCCCAGTAGGGTGGGCACGATTTTGTGCCCACGCGGCAATTCAACAGATGGTGGGCACAGCGTGCCCACCCTTCGATTTCAGGTTTTGAATTTCGCTTTACCTCCCCTGTACGCCGCCGAGTAGCGGAGGCCGGTCAGGGGATTTCGGCGAGGACTGTCTGAGCGCGTAGCGCGAGTTTCGCAGCCGCCTGAGCAGTCGAGCAACGCAGGGTACCCCGCAGGGGCGGCAAACCGGGGCCGCCTTCTTTTTGGTTACTTTTTCTTTGGCGAAGCAAGAAAAAGTGACTAGCTGTCGGGCTACCCCCGACGGTTTTGATTATTTCGTTCATACTTCGACAGGCTCAGCACGAACGGCGTTAAATGTCGGGCCAACCCCGGCGATTGTAGGTCGGGATTCATCCCGACATAAACAGTGTCGGGATGAATCCCGACCTACATATCTCAAATCGCGTCCAACGCGGCATTAAACGTTTTGCTGGGCCGCATCGCTTTCGATGTCTTGTTGAAGTCAGGATGATAATACCCGCCCATGTCCACCGGCTTGCCCTGTGCCGCGATCAGTTCGGCGTTGATCTTCGCTTCGTTGTCCGTCAATGCCTTGGCCAGTGGTGCGAAGCGCGCCTGAATCTCCTTGTCCTTGCTCTGCGCGGCGAGTGCCTGTGCCCAGTACAGCGCGAGGTAGAAATGGCTGCCACGGTTGTCTATTTCGCCGACTTTGCGGGCAGGCGACTTGTCGTTGTCAAGGATGCGGGCGTTGGCTTGATCCAGCGTCTCCGCCAGCACCTGTGCCTTGGCGTTGTTGAATTTCTGGGCCAGATGCTCTAGCGATACGCACAGCGCGAGGAACTCGCCCAGCGAATCCCAGCGCAGATAGCCTTCCTGCTGGAACTGTTGCACATGCTTGGGTGCCGAACCGCCTGCGCCGGTCTCGAACAATCCGCCGCCATTCATCAGCGGGACGATGGAGAGCATCTTGGCGCTGGTGTTGAGTTCCAGTATCGGGAACAGGTCGGTGAGGTAATCGCGCAGCACGTTGCCGGTGACAGAGATGGTATCCAGCCCTTTGCGCGCGCGCGCCAAAGTAAAACGACATGCGTCTGCCGGTTCCATGATCTTGATGTCCAGCCCGGTGGTGTCGTGATCTTTGAGATACTTCTCGACCTTGGCGATGATCTGCGCATCGTGCGCGCGATTCTTGTCCAGCCAGAAAATGGCGGGCGTGTTGGACAGGCGCGCGCGAGTGACGGCGAGCTTCACCCAATCCTGAATCGGCGCATCCTTGGCCTGGCAGGCGCGGAAGATGTCGCCTTGCTCGACGGGTTTCTCCAGCAATACTTTGCCCGTGCTATCCACGATGCGCACCACGCCTTCGCCGGCGATCTCGAAGGTCTTGTCGTGCGAGCCGTATTCCTCGGCCTGTTGGGCCATCAGGCCGACGTTGGGCACAGAGCCCATGGTCTTGGGATCAAGCGCGCCATTCTTCTTGCAATCCTCGACCGTGGCGACATATATGGTCGCGTAGCAGCGGTCGGGGATCATCGCCAGCGTGTCGTAGGGCTTACCGTCGGCGCCCCACATCTTGCCGCCGTCGCGGATCATCGGCGGCATGGATGCGTCGACGATCACGTCGGAGGGTACGTGCAGGTTGGTGATGCCCTTGTCGGAATTCACCATCGCCAGTGAAGGCCCGTTGCGGAAGCAGTCGGCGATGTCGGCCATGATGGTGGCGCGTTTGTTTTCCGGTAACGCCAGCACCTTGGCTTCCATGTCGCCGAAACCGTTGTTGACGTTGACCTTCAGTTCATTGAGCAGCGCGCCGTGCTTGTCGAATACGTTCTTGAAGAACACCGAAACGGCATGGCCGAACATGATGGGGTCGGAGATCTTCATCATCGTGGCCTTGAGGTGCAGGGACAGCAGCACGTCCTCCTTTTTCGCCGCCGCAATCTGCTCGGCGTAGAACTGGCGCAGCGCGCGGCGGCTCATCACGGCGGCGTCGATGATCTCGCCCGGCTTTAATGAAAGTTTGTCCTTGAGCACGGTGACCTTGCCGTCCTTGCCGACGAATTCGATGCGGGTGGTGACGGCTTCCGGCACGGTCACGGATTTTTCGCTGCCGTAGAAATCGCCGCTGCTCATGTGTGCCACGCGGGTCTTGGAATTGGCAGCCCACGCGCCCATCCGGTGCGGATGCTTGCGCGCGTATTGCTTGACCGAGGCGGCGGCGCGGCGGTCGGAGTTGCCTTCGCGCAGCACCGGGTTTACCGCACTGCCAAGTACCTTGCCGTAACGCGTCTTGATGTCCTTTTCGGCATCCGTTTTTGGATCATCTGGAAAGTCGGGGACTTTGTATCCCTGCGACTGCAATTCCTTGATCGCGGCTTTCAATTGGGGGAGCGATGCGCTGACATTGGGCAGTTTGATGATGTTGGCTTCGGGCTCGAGCGTCAGCTCGCCCAGCTCGGTCAGTTGATCGGCGATCTTCTGGCTGGCAGTCAGGTTCTCTGGGAAGTTCGCGAGGATGCGACCTGCCAGGGAAATATTTCGGGTTTCAACGGTAACACCGGCAGCCTTGGTGAAGGCTTGCACGATGGGGAGCAAGGAGTAAGTTGCCAGCGCCGGTGCTTCATCGGTCAGGGTATAAATGATTTTCTGGTTTGTCATGATTTCTCATTTAGTTAATGATAGCCAACAAATTCTTCGTATACTTCATGCCATTTTCTGGCCAATAATGAAATGCGATAAACGAAATGGGTCATGTCCTGCTGTTCAACAAACCTTATGGCGTGATCTGCCAATTCAGTCGCGATGGCGTGCATCCGACGCTGGCGGATTATATCGCGCTTCCCGGCTTTTATCCCGCCGGGAGGCTGGACACCGACAGCGAAGGCCTGCTGGTGCTGACCGACGACGGCCAGTTGCAGCATCGCATCACCGATCCGAAACACAAGCTGCCAAAGACTTATTGGGTGCAGGTGGAAGGCGTGCCGGACGAGGCCTCACTGGAACAATTATGCAGCGGTGTGAAGCTGCCGGACCCTTCGACTAGGCTCAGGACAGGTTTCACTACACAGCCTGCCGAGGCGCGTGTGATAGATGAACCTGCCAGCCTGTGGCCGCGCAACCCGCCGATTCGTCATCGCAAAAACATTCCCACCAGCTGGATGGAGCTGACCATACGTGAAGGGAAGAACCGCCAGGTACGGCGCATGACCGCCGCCGTTGGCTTGCCCACGCTGCGCCTGATACGCTATCGGATCGGCGAGTGGACACTGAGCGGATTAGAGCCGGGAAAGTGGCGACTTGAATCGCCGTAATCAATCGCGTTGACAAACAATGCGGGAGCTTTTAACGTGTACAAGTATATTAATTTGTGAGGTTACCATGTCTGTTTCACGCTGGTTTTTGTTGCTTGCTGCGCTTTTTCTCATGGGGCTGTCCGATGGATGTTTCGCTGCACAACGATCTCACGGGATGGTAACCAAAGCGGAGCAATCTCTGAGAGGCACCTGGTACAGCGCGGAAGGAAGCATCACGTTCAAGGACAACGGAACCATCAACTACAAGGGTAAAAGATACTACTATGCCGTTTCCAACGGCGGGCTGATACAACTTACCGGAAAACACAGCTCGAATGCGATTCCTTATCAGCTTGCCGGCGACAAGCTTACCTTGACGGTAGACGGTCAGGCGACGGTTTATTCACGCCAGCGACGAGGAAGAAAATAACCGTTTTGCGTTCCCGCTTCTGGGCAGAATTTCAGCGAGTCAACATCACTCGGCTAAAGTTTTTCTACGCCTAACTAGCGTTAGCGACCTCTGCGCACACCTGGCTTGGGCGAGAACAAGGCGGGTTGCGGCATGGCTTGATGTCGTGCGGCTTCAGACTGATGCTGTTGCTCGGTGGTCTTTTGTGCTGGGCGCGGCTTGGCAGAAGGTTGTCCATTACGCGGTTGCTGTTCACGCTGTTGTGGATTGCGGGGCTGTTGTTCGCGTTGTTGCGGGTTGCGTGGCTTTTGCTTTTGACCCTGACTCTCACGCGGCGGCTGATGACGGTTGCCTGCTCCTGCGGTGCGTGGCGCATTATTGCGTCTTTGTCCTTGTGCTTGGCGTGGCGGGCGCGGGGCTTCAGCGGGAAGATTGGCGGGCGGCGCAAAGTTGTCTATCGCAACTACTGGAATCTCGCGTTTAATCAATCGCTCGATGTCTCTGAGAAACTGTAATTCTTCCTTGTCCACCAGTGAAATTGCTGCGCCGCTGCTGCCCGCGCGTCCGGTACGACCGATGCGGTGCACGTAATCTTCCGGCACATTCGGCAATTCAAAATTCACCACATGCGGTAGTTGGTCGATGTCCAGCCCGCGCGCGGCGATGTCGGTGGCGACCAGCACCGGCAATGAGCCGTCCTTGAATTGCGCCAAGGCCTTGGTGCGTGCTGGCTGGCTCTTGTTGCCGTGGATGGCGGCGGCGGGAATACCGTCCGCGATCAGTTTTTCGGTCAGCCGGTTCGCGCCGTGTTTGGTGCGGGTGAATACCAGCACTTGCTTCCAGTCGTGATGCTTGATCAAGTGCGAGAGCAAGTGGCTCTTCAGCTTTTGCGGAACCATATGGACGCTTTGCGCTATCAGTTCCACAGTGGAGTTGCGGCGTGCCACTTCGACATAGCCGGGATTGTGCAGCAGGCCATCGGAAAGAGTTTTGATCTCGTCGGAGAAGGTTGCCGAGAACAACAGGTTCTGGCGCTGTTTGGGCAGCAGCGCGAGGATTTTTTTGATGTCGCGGATGAAGCCCATGTCCAGCATGCGGTCTGCTTCGTCCAGCACCAGGATTTCGACGCCGGACAGATCCAGCGTTTTTTGCCCGACGTGATCGAGCAGCCGTCCGGGAGTCGCCACGAGGATGTCTACTTGCCCGCGCAATGCTTTCATCTGCGGATTGATATTCACGCCGCCAAACATCACCATGGATTTCAGCGGCAGATATTTGCCATAGGTCTGCGCCGATTCTTCCACCTGTGCGGCGAGTTCGCGCGTCGGGACGAGGATCAAACAGCGCGGACGACCGGGGCGCGGATTCGCAGCGGGTTTTGCGGAGAGAAGATGCAGGATCGGCAGCGTGAAGCCCGCGGTTTTGCCCGTGCCGGTTTGCGCACCGGCCAACAAATCACCGCCGGCCAATACCAGCGGGATCGCCTGCGCTTGCACCGGGGTGGGTGTTGTGTAGCCCGCATCGGCAATCGCGCGCATCAGGGGTTGTGCCAGATTTAAACTGGCGAAAGTAATTTCATTGGACGTGCTGATATTTTCTGGCAAAGCAAGGCTCCTGCGACGGCCTGCCGCTCACAAGAGCTGCACCAATCGAGGCAGACGAATAAGAGATCGAAATGATCTTGGGGGTGAGAAAGAAACCGCTACGCTGATTGGTCGGGCGCAGGGTGGCGTGCATTATACCTGTCCTGAGCGTGTCAAAGGGGAAGAAGGGCGAAGGGTGAAAACCAAGGCGCGCAAAGCGCGCACCCTTATTCCTTTCCTGCCTTTTTCCATGGCTCAAAAACTTTACGTCCGGCAAGACCGCCAGGCTTATTTAATATCCTTGGCGCATCTGAACCCCAAGTCTATCAATGCGCTGTCCGGGGGTAGATGGGCACGCTTGGCGGCGCGGAACATCAGGCTGAGCGCATCATAATGGCCGGAACTTGTTATTCCGCCACGGGTCACCCGCTGGGTTTTACCGTAGTACTTATTGTCGGATGGTGGTGCATCAGGATAGGCATCATACCAATCAGCTACCCACTCGGAGACGTTGGCCGCCATGTCATAAACGCCGTAGGCTGACTTGTCACCGGGATAAGATCCTCCTGCCGAATAAGGCGCCTCGGGATTTTCAGACATGGTGTTTATTTTTTTGGGATCCCAGTCATTTCCCCAGGGATATTCGAAACCCTCGGGTCCGCGCGCAGCTTTTTCCCATTCCGCTTCGGTCGGCAAGTGTTTGCCCGCCCAGCGGCAATATTCGTCGGAATCGGCCCAAGTCACGGTCGTTACGGGGAGTACGCCGCGCTCGGTCTGAATTTTCATCAACTCGGCAAGCAGCGCCTTCTGAGTCATGGTGGTCACATCCATGTCCAGCTTGAAACGCTCAGATGCTACTTGGCGCAAATACACCAATGGCAATGAAGCCAAATATTTGTTGGTTAAGTTATAGCCATTCTGCGGCCACATGGCAGGCGGGCTGTGCCGGGTCGCAATCGTGAAATTTCGGTATTGGGCGTTGCTGACTTCATATTTGTCCATCAGGAAAGCGGGGAGAGTGACCTTGTGTGCCGGATGTTCATCGACGTACAGCTTGTCATTGAACCCGTAAGGATTAAGCGCATTGGCTTCGCGCCACATGGCGGCATTCTCCTCCTTGTTGCTGCCCATGGTGAACTCACCCGCCGGGATCAGCACCATGCCGCCAACAACGTGTTTGGCTGCAGCCTGGTTTTCCGCAGAACAGGCGATGCCGCCCGTCAATGCCAAACAAAAAATACCGCCCAGCCAATGCTTAATGGGCATCTTTAGCACATCTGAATCCCACGTCGATCAACGCTGAATAGGGCCGCAAATGGGTGCGTTTGGCGGCACGGAACACCATGCTGAGTGCATCATAATGGCCGGAGCTGGTCATTCCGCCGCGTACCACGCGCTGGAGCTTGCCATAGTATTTGTTGTCGTCGGAGGCAGGTGCGCCGGGATAGGCATCATACCAATCCGCAACCCACTCAGTGACGTTGGCCGCCATATCGTATACGCCATAGCCTGACTTGTCGCCGGGATAGGATTCCACGGCTGAATAGGGAGCATCGGGATTTTCAGACATGGTGTTTATCATTTTCGGATCCCAGTTATTGCCCCATGGATATTCGAATCCCTGAGGACCGCGCGCAGCTTTTTCCCATTCCGCTTCAGTCGGCAAACGTTTGCCCGCCCAATGGCAATATGCGTCGGCATCGGGCCAGGTCACTGTCGTTACGGGGAATGTATTGCGAGTAACCTGAATTTTATCCATCTCGGTAAGCAGATTCTGCTGAGTCATGTTAGGCACATCCATGTCCAGCCGGAATTTGTCGGTTGCGACCTGGCGCAAATGATCCAACGGCAAAGAAGCCAATAGTTCATTACTTAAACCATACCCATTACTTTGCCAAGTGTATGGAATACTATGATCGGTCGCAATGGCGAAATCGCGGTACTGGGCGTTGGTGACTTCGTGTTTATCCAAATAGTAAGAGGGGAGGTTAACTTTGTGGGCAGGGTGTTCATCGATATATAACTTATCCTTGAATCCGTAGGGGTTAAGCGCATTGGCTTCGCGCCACATGGCCTCATTCGCTTCCTTGTTGCTGCCCATGGTGAACTCGCCCGCCGGGATCAGCACCATGCCATCGTCCAGAGGTTTGACTACACTTTCATTAAGGGGTTTATCAGCCGTAATGGGTTTTTCAGCCATTTGGCCTTGTGGGGAATGGGTCGCGCAGCCCACCAAAGCAAAGCAAAAAATACCGCTCAACAAATGTTTATTTATCATCTTTAGCGCACCGGAAACCGAAACTGGAGTTTTTTACACTTTGTTTGAAATAGCTGCGGTTGAACACCGGTGCCGAAACACCACACTGGTAATACGAACAATCCCACCACGAGCCGCCTTTTAAAACCTTGTACATCTCGCCATAATTTTCGCTCGGCCATTGATTGCCCGGATATTGTGTGTACCAGGAGTCGGTCCATTCCCACACATTCCCGGACATGTCATACAAGCCATACGGACTCTTGCCAGCCTCAAAAGAGCCTGCCGGCGTGGTGTCACCCTCCATGTGAAGTGATTTCCAGCGTACCGGCGAATTGAGTTTGTTCACGTCAAAGGTATCACCCCAAGGGTAATCCCGGTCATCACTACCGCGCGCCGCCTTTTCCCATTCGATGTCGGTCGGCAAGCGCTTGCCGGCCCATTCACAATAGTCATGGGCATCGTACCATGAGACATAGACCACAGGATGATCCACCTTGCCTTCCGGATAAGTGCGGTTGCGGAATAGAGCGGGCGACTTGCGGTTGGTGGCGGCTATGAATTGCTTATATTGCAGATTGGTGACTTCGTACTTGTCTATCAGGTAAGCCTCGGTCTCGGCAGTGTACTGCGGGCCTTCATCGGGCAAGCGGTGATCGGAGCCGCGGGTAAACTTCCCTGCCGGGATGTGAACCATCGGATTCGGTTCTTTGCCGATACGAGTTTCGTTGTAATACCAGGGCACGCTCATCCCCGCAGTGGCTTCGGGTGGCGGCTCAATCTTTAGTTTGTCAGCGTAAGGATCGACGAATTTCTTTTCATCGACACGCACGACAGGGTCGCTGTCGTCGGATGAATGGCATTCCTTGCAGTCGCTGGCCTTGCTGGCATTAAAGGCGTCCACCCGGCTTTTCTCGTGACACGAATCGCACGACTGTGTTGCCTGGATGGCATGCTGGTAGCCGGCCACGCCCGCATCATCCATGGCTGCCGCACTCGTGCCGAGTCCAAAAAAAGATAAAAACAAAATCAGGAAGTGTAATGGCGACATAAGATGAGACCGTTAGGAGGTTTAAACGTGGCCGCATTTTCCCATGATATAGGCTGCGATTCAAGCATCTGTATGTGGGCACCTCTAAAAATCCAGATTTCATCCCAACTGATGTAACTACTAGCCATTCGACTAAGCTGTCAACAGACGACAGCCAAGTCGCTGGTTATACTGCGTTGCGTAAAAAATTTCTTGCTTTCATATAACCCATATGCGGCGCTGCGAAATTTTTTAGTTCCGGCCAACCTAAAGGTTACCCTACACTGAAACTTCGTTTTCCTCGCCTTGCTGACGATTCCGCACGNNCGTAGCGGATCGGCGTCCCCTTGTGGGGCATTTGGGCGAACTCTGAATTTTTAGAGGTACCCATGTGACTAGTGCCTTAGGCTGCGCTACCGCGCTTTGCTCGGGTATAATGCGCGCCTTTGTAAATTACCCATTAGGAAGACGTTATGCCTATTTACGCTTATGGTTGTTCCAATTGCGGCTTGCAAAAAGACGTGATGCAAAAAATGAGCGATGCGCCGCTCAGCACTTGCCCGGAATGCGGCAAGGAGACCTTTGCCAAACAATTGACCGCTGCCAGTTTTCAGTTGAAGGGCAGCGGCTATTACGTTACCGATTTCAAGGGCGGCGCCAAGAAGCCGGATGCCAAGTCAGAAGCCAAGCCTGACGCGGCTCCTGCGCCCGCACCTGCCGCCAGCACCGCTTC
Source organism: Gallionella sp. (assembly GCA_003134595.1). Lineage (GTDB taxonomy): Bacteria > Pseudomonadota > Gammaproteobacteria > Burkholderiales > Gallionellaceae > Gallionella. The sequence continues at coordinate 13,960 of PLBS01000026.1, forward strand.
ATCCGGGTGCCCGGCCAAAAGCTTTTCGGCTCCTGTGACGAGCGGCACTGCTTAGCGCATGAAAAAATATTTCATTACCGGCCTGCTGGTCTGGGTTCCGCTTGGTATTACCCTGTGGGTGCTGAATCTGACCATCGGGACGATGGATAGAACGCTGTTGTTGTTGCCGGAACGCTGGCATCCAGACAGAGTGTTAGGGATCCACATTCCCGGATGGGGCATCATCCTGACGCTGCTTATCGTTGGCCTGACTGGCATGCTGGTGCGCAATATGCTCGGGCAGCAACTGTTGCGCTATTGGGAAAGTCTGTTGTTGCACATCCCTTTCGTGAACAGCATCTACAAGGGCGTGAAGCAGGTCAGCGATACCTTGTTGTCGGGTAGCGGCAATTCCTTTCGCAAGGTGCTGCTGGTGCGCTATCCCCATCCGCAGGCTTGGTCGCTGGCATTTCAGACCGGTGTACCCGGCGAAGTGATCGACCAGTTCGAGGATGAATACGTCGCGGTGTTCATTCCCACCACGCCAAGTCCGGTGAACGGTTTTTATTTCTTCGTGCGCAAAGCCGACACCATCGAGTTGGATATGACGGTGGATGTGGCCCTGCGCTCCATCGTTTCGATGGGTGTGGCGGCGGATTCCGAAACTGGGAAGCATCGCGTCCACACCCCAAATCCACAATCAAACTAACCTTAGTATTTTCTTAGAAACTGAACCATGCGAACTCATTATTGCGGACTGCTTAACACCGACCAACTCGATCAAACCGTTAGCCTGTGCGGCTGGGCGCATCGCCGCCGCGATCATGGCGGGGTGATTTTCATCGACCTGCGCGACCGTGAGGGTATGGCGCAGATCGTCTGCGATCCGGATCGCGCCGAGATGTTCAAGATCGCCGAGTCGGTGCGCAACGAATTCGTGCTGCGCGTTACCGGCAAGGTGCGTCACCGCCCTGAAGGCGCGACCAATGCCAACATTGGCAGCGGCGAGATCGAAATCCTGTGCGAAGAGATCGAGGTGCTGAATACCGCGCTGACCCCGCCGTTCCAGATGGATGACGAGAACCTGTCCGAGACGGTGCGTCTCACCCATCGCGTGATCGATCTGCGTCGTCCGCAGATGCAGAAGAACATGATGCTGCGCTACAAGGTGGCGATGGCGTTCCGCCGCTTCCTCGACAGTCGCGGCTTCATCGACATCGAAACGCCGATGCTGACCAAATCCACGCCGGAGGGCGCGCGCGATTATCTGGTGCCGTCGCGCGTGCATCCGGGCGAATTCTTTGCGCTGCCGCAATCGCCGCAGCTGTTCAAGCAGTTGCTGATGGTGGCAGGTTTCGATCGCTACTATCAAATCACCAAATGCTTTCGCGACGAAGATTTGCGTGCCGACCGTCAGCCGGAATTCACCCAGGTGGATATCGAGACTTCATTCCTGAACGAGACGCAGATCACCGCGCTGATGGAAGAGATGATACGCACCGTGTTCAAGGAAGCACTGAATGAGGATCTGCCCAATCCGTTCCCGCGCATGACTCATGCGGAGGCGATGGCGCGCTACGGTTCGGACAAGCCGGACTTGCGAGTCACGCTGGAGCTGACCGAAGTCACCGATGCGGTGAAGGATGTCGCATTCAAAGTATTCGCCGGTGTGGCCAATTCTGAAAATGGCCGCGTGGCGGCGTTGCGTGTGCCTGGCGGTGGCGTGTTCTCGCGCGGCGAGATCGACGAGTACACCAAGTTCGTCGGCATTTACGGCGCGAAGGGCTTGGCTTACATCAAGGTCAATGACATCACGCAACTCAACGAAGCCGGTTTGCAGTCGCCTATCGTGAAGAACCTCCACGAAGCGGCGTTGCGCACCATCATCGAGCGCACCGGCGCGCAGAACGGCGACATCATTTTCTTCGGTGCGGACAAGGAAAAGATCGTCAACGACGCGCTCGGCGCGTTGCGCAGCAAGATTGGCCACGACAAGGGTTACACCAACGGCAAGGCATGGGAACCGCTGTGGGTGGTGGATTTCCCGATGTTCGAATACGACGAGGAGGCCAAGCGTTGGAACGCCTGTCATCACCCGTTTACCGCACCCAAGGACGAACACCTTGCGCTGCTGGAAAAGGAGCCGGGCAAGTGTCTGGCCAAGGCTTACGACCTCGCCTTGAACGGTTCTGAAATCGGCGGCGGCTCGGTGCGTATCCATCAGGAAGCGGTGCAATCGCAAGTGTTCCGCGCGCTCAACATCGGCGCGGAAGAAGCGCAGCTCAAGTTTGGCTTCCTGCTCGATGCGTTGCAATACGGCGCGCCACCTCACGGCGGCCTGGCATTCGGTCTGGATCGCATCGTGGCGATGATGACCGGTTCGGAATCCATCCGCGACGTGATCGCCTTCCCCAAGACGCAGCGCGCACAGTGTCTGTTGACCCAGGCACCCAGTGCGGTGGATGAAAGACAGTTGCGCGATTTGCACATCCGTCTGCGCCAGCAAGTGCAAACCACGGCTGAAGTTGAAGTTACCAAGGAATAATCGTGTCGCGTATGTTGCGTTTGATGTGTGTTGTGTTGGTGGCGATGCTGTGGTTGCCCCAGATATCGCAAGGCTCATCCCAAGGCTCATCTCAAGACTTTCGACCAGCTCAAGGCGGACAGGAAGGTTTGTCCGTCATTGCAGTTGCCGAGTTGCCAGTCGAAGCGCGCGATACGCTGCGCGCTATCAAGCAGGGTGGACCGTTTGCCTACCCGCGCGATGGCGTGGTGTTTAACAACTTCGAGCAGGTTTTGCCGAATCGTCAGCGCGGCTACTATCACGAGTACACGGTCACAACGCCCGGTGTACATAATCGCGGTGTGCGCCGTATCATCAGCGGCGAGACGAATGAGTATTATTACACCGCCGATCATTACCAAACTTTCAAACGAATTCGGGAGTAGCCATGGACGCATTGGCACAACAACAACTGGGCAATCAGGAAGCAGCGGGCAGCTATATGCTGGGATGCAGTGTGGAAACCTTGCGCAGCGCGGCAGAGGCTGCCGGTTTTGCGCTGTTCGATACCGATCTCAAGGGCGTCAAAGGCAAGCAGAATTTTCTCAATGCCTTGGCTGTTGCGGCCAATTTCCCACCTGAATTCGGCGCGAATTGGGATGCCCTGGCGGATGCACTGTGCGATCTGTCGTGGCATGAGGCAAACGGATATGTGCTGCTGATGCGCAATGCCAGCGACACGCTTGGTCTTTCCGCCAACGATAGGGAAGTTGCGCAGGACATCTTTGCCGATACGGTGGTGTATTGGCGCCAGCACAAGAAGGCATTCTGGATATTCTTTGCCTAATTCCAACTTCATTTCATCGGTGAAACTGCGTTGGCTTCCTCGCTCACTCCTGATGAAACAACTAGCCATTCGACTAGGCTATCAGCAGACGATAGCCAAGTCGCTGGTTATAGCCGTGCTATTAGCACTGTCTGCGTCGTTCGTTCGTTGCCGTCTTGTTTGACCTTCGAAATGAAATTGGAATAGCACATGGTGCACTACAAACAGCCGGTCTCGGTGCTGGTGTTGATCTACACCGCTAATCTGGAAGTGCTGTTGCTGGAGCGTGCCGATTATTCCGGCTATTGGCAGTCTGTCACCGGCAGTTGTGAAGCTGGCGAAACGCTGACTGAGACGGCGATACGCGAGGTGCGCGAAGAAACCGGGCTGGATGCGCGCCACTATCCGCTCAGCGATTGGCAGTCGCAAAATATCTATGAGATTTACCCGCAGTGGCGATACCGCTACCCTCCCGGCATTTCACACAACACCGAGCATGTGTTCGGTTTGGAACTCCCTGATGTCGTACCCGTCCAACTCGAGCCGCGTGAACATTTGAACTATCAGTGGCTGGCGTGGCAGGCTGCGGCTGAAAAAGTTTTTTCACCGAGTAATCGCGCGGCGATACTGGAATTGCCACAGCGCATACAGACGAAAGCGCGCGTACAGAGAAAATCTCAATGAGTGAAAAAGTTATTCCGTATGCTTATGAACATCCCGGCTCTCCAACATCTGTGGCGTGGGCAAAAGTTCCGCGTGAACCGAATGCGCAAGAGAAGCCTGAGCTGATCGCGCGCATCAAGCGCATGTTGTGTGAGCAGGATGCGGTGTTGGTGTCGCACTATTACGTGCATCCCGATCTGCAGGATCTGGCGGAAGCGACCGGCGGCATCGTTTCCGATTCGCTGGACATGGCGAACTTCGGCCATCAACATCCGGCAAAAACCATCGTGGTCGCCGGCGTGCGTTTCATGGGTGAGACCGCGAAGATACTCAATCCGGAAAAGCGCGTGCTGATGCCTGACCTCGAAGCGGAATGCTCGCTCGATCTCGGTTGTCCGGCGGACGAGTTCAGCGCGTTCTGCGACGCTCATCCCGACCGCACCGTGGTGGTGTATGCCAATACCAGCGCGGCGGTAAAGGCGCGCGCCGACTGGATGGTGACCAGCTCGATCGCGCTGCCGGTAGTCAAGCATCTCAAGGAACAAGGCAAGAAAATCCTGTGGGCGCCGGATCGCCACCTGGGCGACTACGTGCAGGAGCAGACCGGCGCCGACATGCTGTTGTGGCAAGGCTCGTGCATCGTGCATGACGAATACAAGGCGAAAGAACTAATCGAACTGAAAGCGCAGCATCCTCACGCTAAAGTGCTGGTGCATCCCGAAGCGCCGCGCGCGGTGGTCAAGCTGGCGGACGTGGTCGGCTCCACCACGCAACTCATCAGGGCCGCACAGAGTTTAGATGCCAGGGAATTCATTGTCGCCACCGACAACGGCATCCTGCACAAGATGCGTACGCTGTGCCCGGATAAACTCTTCCTCGAAGCGCCGACCGCCGGAGCGGGCGCGAACTGTACCAGTTGCAGCCACTGCCCGTGGATGGCAATGAACGGCCTGATTAATTTGGCGGAGGTTTTGGAAACGGGGCGCAATGAGATATATGTTGATCCGGCGATCATTCCGCGAGCGGTGTTGCCGATAGAGAGGATGTTGGCGTTTGCTAAGAAGATTGGTTTGCCGACGAGGGGGATAGGGAACGCTTGATTCACATAAGCCCGTTCGTGCTGAGCTTGTCGAAGCATGAATGACCAAAGGCAACTTCGCCGGGGGTAGCCCGGCAGCT
>PLBS01000026.1:19124-28139 GCA_003134595.1 Gallionella sp.
GGGGCTGCGCAACTCGACCTGGTGGGGCGCACACCCCGCGCCCCACTGCGGGACTCGAACAGTGCTCGCCTAAACCTCTGCTTTCTTGCGGCCGATCGAGGCGGCGCACAGGGGATGAAAAGCGAAATCCTAAAATCTTAAAACATGGTGGGCAACAAGTTGCCCACCATGCAGAGGAGGATAGGCAAAATAATTAGACTTCGGTACATTGGGAGTTAACGTAATTCGTTGGGATTAGGAATTTACAACTTAATTTATGGCACAGTATCACAAGCACGATATTGCAAAAATTCAGCTGATAACAGCAGTCGAAATCTTTCTAAGTGGAAAGGATCGCTCTTCAGTCATTACACTCGCAGGTGCTGCGAGCGGTATTCTTGATACTCTCGTAAAGAAGGCTGGCAAAGAACCCTTCGTTGACTATGCACGAAGAGTACACCACAAACACGTTGGTTGTATGCCAAAACGTAAGTCCTACTCTCATCACATTGATAAGCAGTTGGGGGTTGTCGATCACAAGCACCTTTCCAAGAATGACTCTGAAACGGTTGATCTTGATCTGGATAAGATGGCTGTCGATGCTCTTATCCGAGCAACAGCAGACTATATTGCGCTCAATGGTCAGGATGAACCATTCATCAAAATGTTCTTGCAATGGACTTGGGTGAATATGGACGGGGAAGTGCTAATGGAGAAATTCAAGTCAGACCCGGAGAGGATTAAACCCTTATGACTCTTAAGACATATACTCGATTTGAATTGGCAGAGCATCAACTTGAGGCCGCAATTGGATTGTTTGTAAGTGGTCGTGACAGATTTTCGGTCATTTCACTTGCTGGGGCTGCCGATGTGATTCTTTCACGTCTAGTCATAAACCGAGGGCAGGATAATTTCACGGAGCTATCGCTAAAGCGCGACCTTGATCGTGATGGCATATTAAAAACAAGGGAGGCTTACGGGAAAGGTATGAACGACACATTGTTCATCAACCAGATTAAGCATATGGACGATGATGACGGCATCATCAACATGGAACCGGAAGAGTGCGCGCTTGGAGCCATACTCAAGGCGTTAGTAAATTACACAATCCTAGAGGGACATCAAAAAGACTTTGTTCAGGCATTCAAGTTATGGGTAAGACTTAATTTAGATCCGAAGAAATATAATGTAAATTGCGACCCAAACTGGAAGTCCACTACCGAAACAGCCTAGCTCAAACATTGGCCTTCTGTTATGTGTCTTTAAACTGCTACTTGAGAATGCTGACAATGGATGGGCACATTGTGCCCATCCATTTTTTGGTTTTGATTTTCACTTTTAACCCCCTGCGCGCCGCCTCGATCAGCCGCAAGTGAGCGGAGGTTTAGGCGAGCACTGTTCGAGTCCCGCAGTGGGGCGCGGGGTGTGCGCCCCGCTAGGTCGAGTTGCGCAGCCCCGCTTGCTTGCGGCTGATCGAGGGTACCCGAAGGGCGGCAAACCGGGGTCGCCTTCTTTTTGGTTACTTTTTCTTTGGCGAAGCAAGAAAAAGTGACTAGCTGCCGGGCTACCCCCGGCGGTGTTGACTTTGGTTTTGTATTTGATGTTGGGTTCCGCTACGCTCAACCCAACCTACATGCTCATTAATAACAACATGAGTTGCAGGAGCGGGCCATGCCCGCGAAAGGATGTTCGCGGGCATGGCCCGCTCCTACATCCGGCATCAACCCCTGCCATTGGGTAGAATACCCCCCATGACTACCCTCAAAATCGCTACCTACAATATTCACAAAGGCCTCTCCCATTTCAACCATCGTGTGGTGTTGCACGAGTTGCGCGAGCGCCTGCGCGAGTTGGATGCCGACATCGTGTTCCTGCAAGAGGTGCAGGGCGAACATACGCATCATGGCGAGCGCTATCTCAATTATCCGGAAGGTGCGCAGCACGAGTTCATCGCGGAGAAAGTCTGGCCGCACTCGGTATATGGCAAGAACTCGGTGTATGAGACCGGGCATCATGGCAACGCCATCCTCAGCCGCTTTCCGATTTTGCAATCCCTGAACACGGATGTTTCCGCGCATCGTTTTGAAAGTCGCGGACTGTTGCACTGCGTGATTGAGCTTGCCAATCAGCAAAGCTTGGCCGGGCAGAAGCGCGTTCATTGTTTGTGCGTGCATTTTGGTTTGTTTGCCAAAGGCAGACGCTCGCAGACCAGCGCATTGATCGAGTATGTGCGCAAAGAAATTCCGCCTGACGCGCCGCTCATCATCGCGGGCGATTTCAATGATTGGCGCAATCAGATGGGCAAAACTTTGTCCAGCGAGTTGGATATACAAGACGTGTTTCATACCGCTAGCGGAAAACCGGCACGCAGTTTTCCGTCCAGACTGCCTTTGCTGCGTCTGGATCGCATTTACGTGCGGGGATTTAATGTGCTGCACTGCAGCGTACATGTCGGCGGAAATTGGCAGCGCTTGTCGGATCATGCCGCGCTTTCCACGCAACTGAAAAGCATATGACCAGCGTTTTTCAGGTGGCTAATAACCAATTGATGCTGCTGCAAAACGGCACGGCATTTTTTCCGCAATTGTGCGCTGATATCGATGCCGCACAGCATTCCATTTACCTGGAAACCTATATTTTTGCTGCGGACGAAACCGGGCGCATGGTTGCCGATGCATTGCAACGCGCCGCTGTGCGCGGAGTGGTGGTGCGTGTGTTGCTTGATGGTTACGGCTCGGCGGAGTTGCCGCAGCATTGGGTGGATGAATTGCGCGCGGCGAAAGTTGAGGTGCAATGGTTCCGGCGCGAGATTTCCCCGTTCACATTACGTCGTAGCCGGATGCGCCGCTTGCGTCGCTTGCATCGCAAGCTGGCGGTGATGGATGGTGAAGTGTCTTTTGTCGGGGGCTTCAATATTATTAATGACGTGTCCGTGCATGATGATTTCAGTTCTCCCCGCCTTGATTACGCAGTGCGTGTGCAAGGTGTAGTGGCCAGTGAGATTTACGCGACCATGCGGCGTATGTGGGGGATAGTGTCGTGGGCCAGTTTTCGCAGGCGCGGCAATGAAATCGAGCGATTTGTTCTGGATCGGGCCAAGCATGCGGTTGCGCCGGGCATCACTCTGGTATTGCGCGATAATTTGCGCCATCGGCATGATATTGAAGACGCTTACAAGATGGCTTTTGATGGCGCGCAACGCGAAATCATTGTCGCCAACGCTTACTTTTTGCCCGGACGCGTCTTTCGCCTGGCACTGTTACAAGCCGCGCAACGCGGTGTCCGAGTTGTGTTGCTGTTGCAGGGCAGGGTTGAATATCGCGTGCAGCACTATGCGACGCATGCACTCTATGATCAATTGCTGGCGGCGGATATCGAGATTTACGAGTATCAGCCCAGCTATCTGCACGCCAAGGTTGCCGTGGTCGACGGACAGTGGGCGACGGTGGGCTCCTCCAACATCGACCCGTTCAGTTTGCTGTTGGCACGCGAGGCAAATCTGGTGGTGCAGGATGCCGGATTCGCCGGAGAGTTGCGCGCAAATTTGCTTGCCGCAATTGCCAACGATGCGGTTCGTATCGGGGATGGATATGACGTGTCGCGCAACTGGATGGATCGGCTGGTCGCGCGTATCAGTTACGGGATCGTGCGCTTGTTGATCGGATTGCTGGGCTATGGCAGATCAATATGATTTGCTGTTGCGCTGGTTTATAATCTTCGCTTCGCATGAATGTGGCTGGGCGGGATTTCGCCAGAGTCAAGCCATGGACGAGCTTCGGCCCCGACCGGGGCGCTGCGGGTCTGTCGGGAAAGTAGCCATTATTGGGGTTGACACGCGATGAAGAAAATAAAGGACTATGCCTCACGGCTGACTCTGGGCAGACTTCTGATATTGCTGGCAGCTTTCTCGCTGACAGCGGCGTTTATTCTCGTTTTTCTCATGTCTGGAATATTGCGTGACCGTGCCGTGCATGAACTGGCGCACGATGAGGCACAGCAAACTTCCAGGCTGGTGTTTCAAAGTCTTTACTCGGCGATGCGCAAGGGATGGAACAAGCAGGAAATCACCGGCATCATAGAACGTCTGAATAAGAGTTTCCCGGAGCTGAAGATAAACGTTTACCGGGGCGAAATCGTCGCGCGCCAGTTTGGCGATATGTCGGGTGAGCATGCCGTTATCGAGAAAGACGCAGAATTGAGCCGCGCTCTAAGTAGCGGCCAGGATGTGCTGCTTTTTCCGAACAACGACACCATTCGTTATCTGTATCCGGTGGCGGCCGAGCAGGAATGTTTGACGTGTCACACCCAATCGCATGTGGGTGCGGTGCATGGCGTGATCGATATTACCTATCCGATTCAAAACCTAAAGACGTCTTTTAGTTTGGTGATCAATGCCATCGTTGCCTATACGCTGGTCGCCATAGGCGTGATTTTCGTCATCCTTTATTTTCAGCTGCGCTATCTGGTTGCTATGCCGATTGCCAATTTGGTGGAGGTCATGCGGAAAGTGACGCTGGATATGGATTTAAGCCACCGCGTCAGCGCTTCCACATGGTTGTTGGAACTGGAACATCTGGCCGGGTATTTTAATCACCTGCTTGTGACGATACAGGAATACAACACCCGGCTGGAAGACTTATCTATACACGACCCGCTAACCGGTTTGTACAATCGGCGCAAGTTCGAAGAATTTTTGCGGCATGAAATCATTCAATCGGGTCGCCACGAGCGCAGTTTTTCAGTGATCATGATCGACCTGGATAACTTCAAATACATCAATGACACTTTCGGCCATCCAATAGGCGACTTGGTGCTCAAGGAGCTAACCGTGATGTTGGACGCCGAGCTTCGGAGTGGCGATGTGTTGGCCAGAATGGGCGGCGACGAGTTCGCCATTATCCTGCCGGAAACGGGGGCCACCAGCGGTTTACAGGTTGCCAATAAACTGCATCAAACACTGGCTGGGAAGGAGTTTGAATTACCGGTTGGCAAGATACGTGTCACCGCCAGTTTCAGCATGGTCAGTTTCCCGGAGGATGGCAAGACCGAAGAAGAAATTAGCTCGGCCATGGATGTGGTGTTGTACAAGGCCAAGACGCACGGTAAAAATCAGGTGATGATTGCGGAATCCGATGAGGACCGCAGCATGATGACCATCTTCAAGCAGGGCGACTTCTTGCGTAATGCCATGCGCGAAGATCGTATCGAGGCATTTCTGCAGCCTATCATCAATGTGCAAACCAATGACGTGATGGCTTATGAGGTGCTGGTACGGATACGCGATGGCGAGGCAATCATTCCAGCCGATGAGTTTATCGAGGTTGCCGAAGAGCTGGGCATGGCGAAGGAGTTGGATCGTGTGATATTCCGCAAGGGGTTGGCACATTATGCCAAAGTTACCGCAACTCATCCGCAGGCCAAATTCTTCTTCAACCTGTTCCCGCGCAGCTTTAGCGACCTTGAATGGATACGCGGGATTCCGGATATGATGCGAAATGCTGGCGTCCCTTGTGAAAAAATCGTGCTGGAGATTACCGAGCGCGAAGCATTGCCCAATTTGACTCAGGTCAGGGCGGTGATCGAAGAGTTGCATGCCGGCAAGATTTCTGTCGCGCTGGACGATTTCGGCAGCGGCTTCTCGTCATTCTTATATTTGAAATATCTCTCGATTGACTATGTGAAAATCGAGGGCAGCTTTGTGCGTCAAATCGTCGCTGACGAGCGTGACCGTATCATAGTCGAGCAGATCAACAGTATGGCGCATAGGTTCGGCCTCAAGACCGTGGCCGAATTCGTCGAAGATGAAGCGACGGCAAAGATGCTCGCCGAAATCGGAGTGGATTATGCGCAAGGCTATTATTATGGGCGTCCCGCGCTGCCGGAGTGAGGCACTGAAATAGCCTTGTAGGATGGGTGGAGCATAGCGATACCCATCGCCACGGTAATAATTGATGGGTATCGCTACGCTCCACCCATCCTATCTCTCATCTTCCTTATTGTGGGCATCCGAACAGGATGCCCACTTTTTGCCGGATTTTTCACGGCCTGCGCGGCTATAATTCGCACCTGTCATTTCCGTCATTCCGATATGCGCCCTTCCCCGATACAACCGGCAAGCAACAATAACCGCGCCGATTGGCAGACCCTCCGTTCCCTGGTGCCTTATCTGTTGGAATTCAAGTGGCGGGTGATCGTCGCAATGAGTCTGTTGGTGTTTTCCAAACTGGCCAATGTATCGGTTCCGCTGGTGCTCAAGGAAATCATCGATGCGATGGACAAAACCAAGTCGGTGCTGGTCATTCCGGTGTTCCTGATCGTCGGCTACGGGGTGCTGCGATTGATCAGCACGCTGTTCGGCGAATTGCGCGATGCGGTGTTTGCCAATGTGACACAGCGCGCCATCCGGCGGGTGGCTTTGCAGGTGTTCGAGCATCTGCACAGCCTGAGTTTGCGATTCCATCTGGACAGGCAAACCGGCGGCGTGTCGCGCGACATCGAGCGCGGCACGCGCGGGATCGGTTTTCTGCTGAATTTTACGCTGTTCAACATCTTGCCGACGCTGCTGGAAATCGGTTTGGTGGCGGGTATCCTGCTCAAAAAATACAACGTGTGGTTTGCCATCATCACCTTTATCACGCTGGTGATCTACATCGCCTTTACCCTGTTCATCACCGAGTGGCGCATGGTGGTGCGGCGCACCATGAACGATCTGGATTCCAAGGCCAATACGCGCGCCATCGACAGCCTGCTGAATTATGAAACGGTGAAATATTTCGGCAACGAGCAATACGAAGCGCACCGCTATGACCACCACATGGAGCACTGGGAAACCGCTGCGGTGCGCAATCAAACTTCGCTGGCGCTGCTCAATTCCGTACAGAGCGTCGTCATCGCCATCGGTATCACCGCGCTGATGCTGCTTGCCGCTGATCAGGTGGTGAAGGGCAAGATGACGGTGGGGGATTTGGTGCTGGTCAATGTGTTCATGATTCAGCTCTACATGCCGCTGCATTTTCTCGGTTTCGTGTATCGCGAAATTCGCCACGCCCTGGCCGACATGGAAAAAATGTTCAGCCTGCTGCATGAGGATCGCGAAATCGCAGACGCGCCGAATGCGATAACCTTGCAAGTGGGCAGTGCAGCAGTGCATTTTGACCAAGTCAGCTTTGCTTATGCGCCCGACCGGCAGATTTTGTTTGACGTGAGTTTTGACATTCCGGCCGGACATACGGTGGCTGTGGTGGGGGCGAGCGGGGCGGGCAAGTCCACGCTATCGCGTCTGTTATTCCGCTTCTATGATGTGCAGCAAGGGCGCATTCTCATCAACGGTCAGGATATCCGCGGGGTGACGCAAACCAGTCTGCGTGCGGCGATAGGCATCGTGCCACAAGACACCGTGCTGTTTAACGATACGATTTACTACAATATCGCTTATGGTCGTCCGGAGGCGACGCGCGAAGAAATTATTGCCGCCGCGCAGTCGGCTCATATTCACGATTTCATCGAGTCATTGCCGCAAGGCTATGACAGTATGGTGGGTGAGCGCGGCTTAAAACTGTCCGGCGGTGAGAAGCAGCGCGTGGCGATCGCGCGTGCGATCCTGAAGAATCCGGCGATATTGATTTTCGATGAAGCGACCTCCGCGCTCGATTCGAAATCGGAAAAGGCGATCCAGGCCGAGCTGCGCGCGATTGCGCAAAACCGCACCACTCTGGTGATCGCGCACCGCTTGTCCACCGTGGTGGATGCCGACCAGATACTGGTGATGGATAAGGGACGTATCGCCGAACGGGGTACGCATCGCGAATTACTGGCGCAGAACAAACTGTATGCGCAAATGTGGAATCTTCAGAAACAGGAAGAACATGCGCAGCCTGCTGATTGATTTATATTGAATTTAGGGTATGCTTAGCCTGTTTAGTGTTGTGGCGGGAGAATAACAATGAAAAAAAGATTATGGATGTTTGCGTTGCTGGCCCAAGCGTTGTCCGCACACGTCACTCACGCTGAAACCAATCGCAGCCATCTCAAGCTGGATAATGCGCTGTCGACTCCAAAGTTGCATAAGGTTTCGTCACTCAAAGTGATTTCCCATATCGCGCTGATTTTTGATGAACAGACCCAGCTTCCGCTGTACAACAAAAATGTCCAAACGGTCGTGCCGATCGCCTCCATTACCAAGCTGATGACCGCGATGGTGGTGCTTGATGCGCGGTTGCCTATGGACGAGGCAGTGAGCGTTGCGGAGGACGATCCGAATACGATCAAAAGGGCGCGCTCAAGGTTGCGCATCGGCATGACGTTTACCCGCAGTGAAATGCTCAAGCTGGCATTGATGGCTTCGGAGAACCGTGCAGCATTAGCCTTGGCGAGAAGTTATCCGGGGGGAACAGCGGTGCTGGTGGCAGCGATGAATGCCAAGGCGCGCGTGCTGGGCATGCAAAACACCCGGTTTTTCGATCCGACCGGATTGGATAGCGACAACGTTTCTACTGCGCAGGATCTGGTCAAAATGGTTGCTGCGGCACGCCACTACGCTTTGATCCATCAATACACCACCACAGCAACTCATTCGGTGGATAGTTTGGGCGGTCGCGCAATGCGCTTTAGCAATACCAATCCCCTGGTCAGGAATGCCTCGTGGGATATCGGCCTGAGCAAGACCGGGTTTATTAATGAAGCCGGGCGCTGTTTAGTGATGCAAGCAACGATCAATCATCGTCCGGTCATAATCGTGCTGCTTGATTCGTGGGGTAAACGCACTCGCGTCGGCGATGCCAACCGCATCAAAAAGTGGATGGAAAGTGCCAACACACCCAGTCGTGCCGCACGGCGCAGCTAGTTTGATAGTTATGGGAGCCTCTAAAAATTCAGAGTTCGCCCAAATGCCCCACAAGGGGACGCCGATCCGCTACGGGCAAAAGCAGCCCGTGCGGAATCGTCAGCAAGACGCGGAAGTGGGGTAAGCAGGCAAGCCGCGTAGTGGCTGCTCGCAAAAAATTTCGTCGCGCCACATATGGGTTATATGTAAGCAAG
>PLBS01000036.1 GCA_003134595.1 Gallionella sp.
ATCCAGCGCCTGATCGGACGCAGCCTGCGCGCGGTGGTGGATTTGCAAAAACTCGGCGAGCGCACCATTCAGATCGATTGCGACGTGATCCAGGCAGACGGCGGCACCCGCACTGCCAGCATCACCGGCGCGTTCGTCGCACTATATGATGCGCTGAGGGATTTGCTCGGCAAAGGCTTGGTCAAAGAATCCCCGCTCAGGGATTTCATCGCCGCAGTTTCCGTCGGTATTTACCAGGGCAAGCCGGTGCTGGATCTGGATTATCTCGAGGACTCCCTCTGCGACACCGACATGAACGTGGTGATGCTGGGTAACGGCCACTTCGTCGAAGTGCAGGGCACTGCCGAAGGCCACGCCTTCACCCGCGCCGAGATGGATGAGCTGCTGGAACTGGCGAAAAGCGGCATCACAGAGTTGATCGCGATGCAGCGGGCGGTGTTGGAGAAGGATTGATTCCAATTTCCAGTAGGGGCACGGCGCGCCGTGCCCCTACTTCTTAAACCATGCAAAAACTCGTCATCGCCTCCAACAACCCCGGCAAGCTGCGTGAATTCCAATTCCTGTTGCAGCCGCTCGGCATCGAGGTGCTGACGCAGGCGCAACTGAATATCGAAGAAGCCGAAGAACCGCACATTACCTTCATCGAGAACGCCCTTGCCAAGGCGCGCCACGTCAGCCGTTTGAGCGGCCTGCCCGCGCTGGCGGATGATTCCGGCATCTGCGTCGAAGCACTTGGCGGCGCGCCAGGCGTGCTTTCCGCGCGTTATGCCGGTGATAATCCCAAGTCTGATGCGCGCAACAACGAAAAACTGCTGCACGATATGCAAGGAGTGACAGATCGCCGCGCCCACTACTACTGCGTGCTGGTGCTGCTGCACCACGCCGACGATCCGCAGCCACTGATCGCCGAAGGCGAATGGCATGGCGAGATCGCCCTGCAACCCAGTGGCGACAGCGGTTTCGGCTACGACCCGCTGTTCTGGCTGCCGGAGTTAGATAAGACCAGCGCGCAATTGGAGCACGAACAAAAACATGCCATCAGCCATCGCGGCAAAGCGTTGCGGGTGTTGTTGGAAAGACTGAAAGTGATGCCGGGGTGAAAGCGGGTTGCGCTACAGGGCGTTATTGCATCGACTCTACGCAGTTGCCGCCACTGACCTTGGCAATCTGCAAAGCTTCGTCGGCACGAAAGAACAAGTTCTCCAAAGTATCGTCCGAACGAGCCTGACTGATACCTATGGATGCAGTAATAGAGGGTAATGCATCGCCGCTGGGTAACACGATCAAAGATTGGCTGATGGCCGCCCGCAGTCTTTCTGCCGCAATACGGGCATCAGGCAGTGATGTGTTTGGCAGAAAAATTGCGAATTTTTCGCCGCTGTGGCGTCCAGCTTGGTCATCTGGGCGCAGGCAGGACAGTAGCGTGTAAGCGATATCGCGCAGCGCCTGATCGCCGCCAAGTTGCCCATATCTGCCATTAAATTCTTTGAACTGATCCATCTCCAGCATCAACAGGCAGTTCAAGTTTTTGCCCGCGATGCCTCGACGCAAATGGCGGTCGAATTTTTCGTGCGTCCAGTGCTGATTGTAAAGCCCAGTCAGCTCGTCCACCATCGCGCCTCCTGAAAATCCTTGCTGCTGCTCAAGGTTCTCTGCCGCGATCTGATTGGTACTGCGAATACGGCTGGTCAGTATGTTCAGCATGTTATGCGCGGCTGCATGGGAGCTGTTGATCAACTCCCACATGGCCGCATGGTCGATTGCAAGTAGTTTGCAGTCTGTGGCGGCGATGACGTATGCTGAAACAGGCGCGTCCCCCAGCATGGACATCTCCCCGACACACTCCCCTTCGCCCAGGACGGCAATCGGGTCAACTGCAGATTCTTTTGATTGGACGCGTATGCGTCCGGAAAGGATTATGTAGATTGTGTTGTTAGTCTGACCAGGAGCCAACAGAACCTGACCGGAAGCCAGCTGTTGCAGCTTGGACTCACTTAAATATTTGGCGAGTAAATGACCGAGTATCCCTTGGAACAAGGGGGCTGATCTCAGTACTTTGAGAATCTCGGGAGAGTGGATCATGTTATTACCCTTGTGCGGTTAATTCTTCTAAAGTATCGGCGATTCGCTGGTGCAGAACGTTCGCCGGTGCGGTATTGTAAGACAACAAACATCCGGCGTGGCACTCGTTTCTACAGGCATGCAAAAATATCCGAAGAGCTTTTGGCCTGGCACCCGTCAGGCCGGTTTCGCAACTGGCCCGCCTGTTGGACTTGCCCGATGAGCATCAGCTTGATAGGGTGTGTCCAACGCCAACCCGTTGCGATGCACTAACAGCAGGAGTTGTTTCGACCCGGCTTAACCCACATCACTACAATCATGACCACCCACCCCCTGCAACCCATCGCCCTCAAATCGCAAGCGGTGAATTTTCAGGCTTTGCCGCCGCTGTCGCTGTATATCCATATCCCGTGGTGCGTGCGCAAATGCCCGTATTGCGATTTCAACTCGCATGAGGCGCGCGGGGCATTTCCTGAACAACAATATGTCGCGGCGTTGATCCGCGATCTGGAACTGGCCTTGCCGCTGATCTGGGGGCGCAAGGTTTATACGGTGTTCTTTGGCGGCGGCACGCCGAGTCTGTTGAGCGGCGAGAGTGTCGAGCAGATTCTGCGCCAGGTGCGCATGTTGCTGCCACTGGACATTGGCGCGGAGATAACGCTGGAGGCGAATCCCGGCACAGTCGAGGCGGCGCGTTTCGCGGCTTATCGTGAGGCGGGGGTGAATCGCTTGTCGATGGGCATCCAGAGTTTCAACGACGCGCATCTGCAAGCGCTGGGGCGCATCCATTCTGCCGATGAAGCCAAGCGCGCGATTGCCATTGCGCAGCAGCATTTCGACAACCTAAATCTCGACCTGATGTACGCGCTGCCCAAACAAACATTGGAACAAGCTTTGCAGGATGTGCAAACCGCGCTGTCTTTCGCGCCGCAACATCTGTCCTGCTATCACCTGACGCTGGAGCCGAACACGCTGTTCTATCGCAACCCGCCCTCGCTGCCCGACGACGATGCGAGCAGCGACATGCAGCAGGGCATCGAGGAATTGCTGGCAGCAGCAGGCTATCAGCACTACGAGACTTCAGCCTTCGCGCAGCCGAAACGCCGCGCCAAACATAATCTCAACTACTGGCAGTTCGGCGATTACCTGGGCATCGGCGCGGGGGCGCACAGCAAGCTGAGTTTTCCCGATAAGGTAATACGCCAGGCGCGCTATAAGCAACCGCAAGCGTATATGCAGCAAGTCGCCAAAGACGCGCCGATACAAACCGAACACGAAGTCAGCCGCGATGAACTGGGGTTCGAGTTCATGATGAATGCGCTGAGGTTGAATGAAGGTTTCGACAGCGTGTTGTTCCAGGAGCGCACCAGCCTGCCCTTGCTCAGTATCCGCCGCGAACTGGAAGAGGCCGAGCGGCGCGGTCTGCTTGTTCGTGACCATCAGCGCATCGCCCCGACTCAGCTTGGGCAACGATTTCTCAACGATCTGCTGGAGATATTCATAGCAATCCGTGACACTTGAAGGAATTCAGTTTGGCAGATTTTCAGTTGTCTGTACTACCGATTGCCATTTGGAATTGTCGGGATATTTGTTCAACATTTGGCGGGCCAAGGTTACTGCCTGATTTTTTTCGCCCAGTTGTGTGTACGTCTGGATCAACATTAATGCTAGTGAGTCGTCATAATTATCTGATTGTATCTGGAGTTTCAGCACACTTTTAGCATCTTGCCAGCGTGCTGCCTTGATATAACTCCTTGCGAGTTTGCCCCGGCCAAAGAAAAGTGCTGTTTTCCGCGTGTCTTCGAATATGGCATCGCCTTTTGGAGCCATTTCAAATGTCCTGACGGCCTCCTGCATAGTGGCAATTGAACCAGCAGTATTGCCATCCATATCATAATATCTGGCGAGCGAGCTGTAATCATTCATGCGAATGGGAAACGGTTCCAGGGAGTAGATGTTAAGTAGGTAGAGCAGAACCATGACACTTGCGCAGGTCGCAGTGAAATTCCGCCATTGATGCGATTGTATCCATGTGACCATTTTCCAGAGTGCGACCCCGGCAAAAATCGACATGGGAGCCATTGCCAGCAGGCGAAAACGGCCCGAAACGAACACGAAAACTACTGAGATCATGCATATGAAAATGAAAAAATACAGCTCCATCAGGAAGCGGCGGCGCGGCCACGCAGCGACCATACCGGCAAATCCGAGCGAGGCGACGAGGTAATAGGGTAATTGACCGCTTTCAGTGAGTGGAGTGAATTGCTTGTAAAGTTCGTAGTTGAAGTTATCAGGAGGATCGTAGGCGGCCCAAAAAAGATAGGTTTTTTTGAACATTAAAGCGACCCATCGCGATGGATCAGACTTGATGTCATCGATCAATAATTCCCTCCATGTTGTGGTTCCGGCGGCAACCTCTTTTGAGTGTTGTTCGAATATCGGTCCGGGGTGAAACGCGCCATTGGCTTCGACACCGTTACCGATGTAGAAGTTGGCCGGACCGTTGTTGGTGATTAGAGTCCACTGACCGCCAATAATGCGATTGTGTAGCGTCACGGGTGTAAGGGCGAGCACAATGCCGAATATGAAGAGGACGATGGCAATTGATCGGCGACGAAGAATATATTCATTGAAACCGAAGCTGATCCAGAACACGATGCCAAATGCGCAGAGCAGGATATTGGCTCGCTGTATAGCGGTGAGGCCGAGGATGAAACCCAACAGTAGCCAATACCACCATCGATTGGGATTGCGCCGGGCGAGTCCGGTGATCAGGATAATAAGCGCGACCAGAAAGAAGATCAGGCTTTCCGGAAGCAGGTAGCCTTCGTAGACGATTAGTGTTGCGCTAAGGGCCGGGAAAAGGCCCGCGAGGAATGCCACCCTGTTGGAAAACCAACATCTGGCAGCAAGGAATATGATCGCTGCGCTGGCTGCACCGAGAAAATATTGCACGGCGTGGGCTGCCTCGTAATGATGGCCAAATACGCCGTAGACGATGGCGAGAAAATAGGCATAAAGGGGTCCCATATAGTGGATGGAAACGGATCGGAGTAGCCAATCGCCAGCAAGGATCGTTTGAGCAAGATCGTCGTAGGTTTTTGTGTCGACGCCATAAAGAAGGTGATTGAATGACGGGTCGCTTGTGCGCAGGAAGAAAAATTGCGCAATTCGGAGTGCAAGTGCGATGGAAAAAATGAGAATAAATAGCGTATATGGTCGGTTCCAGAATTTGGAATATTCCGGATCATCATGAAAAATGGGGAGCAATGTTTCAGTTTGTGAAAATTTTATAATTTTATTTAACATGGACTCAGATTGGTTTTATAGGGAATGGCGAAATTTTACAGAAAATAGAAAAGTAGCATAGTAACGCGGCATGTCTTGTCGCTACTGATTGATCTGCGCACCCTCGAACCCGCATTGCCGCCATGCCTCGAACACGGCCACCGCAACGGTGTTGGATAGATTCAGGCTGCGATTGTCGGGCAGCATCGGCAAGCGCACGCGTTGTTCGGCATTGAACTGGCTGAGCACGTCGACGGGTAAACCCCGGCTTTCCGGGCCGAATAAAAATGCGTCCCCTGCCTGGTAGCGCACTTGATGGAAGGCTTGCGAGCCCTTGGTGGTGAGCGCGAACACGCGCGCCGGATCGAATGCCGACAGGCAATCCGGCAAAGTGTCATGCACGCGCAAGCTCGCAAACTCGTGATAATCCAGCCCGGCACGGAGCAGCTGTTTATCCTCCAGCGTGAAGCCGAGCGGTTTGATCAAATGCAACTGGCAACCGGTATTGGCGCACAGGCGGATGACATTGCCGGTGTTCGGCGGAATCTCGGGTTGGTACAGAATCACATGGAACATGAGAAATATTCGCTAAGTCCTTGTCATCATCGTGAAAAACGGCTAACTTCCGCCTCTACAAAAGCTGCGTCGCAGAAAAATCTATTCGGGAGAGAATTATGGCGCGTCCGGGGAAAGTTCGCTTAGGCGATTTGCTGGTTCAGCAAAAACTCATTTCGCAAGACCAACTCAAGTTCGGACTTGAGCAGCAAAAGCGCAGCGGACGCAAGTTGGGGCGCGTGCTGGTGGACAATGCCTTCGTCACCGAGGAGAACATATCCGAGGCGCTCGCCAAGCAATTGAACATCCCCTACATCAATCTCAAGTACTACCACATCAATATCGAGAAGGTAAGGATGCTGCCGGAAAATCAGGCGCGGCGTTTCCGCGCGATTGTGCTGGAAGAGCGCAATGGCATGTTGCTGATCGGCATGGCTGATCCGACCGATTTGTCCGCCTTTGATGAAATCACGCGCATCGTCAAACGAGATATTGACATAGCAGTGGTCACCGAAGGGCAGTTGCTGGAAAGCATAGATCGAGGTTATCGGCGCACCGATGAAATCACCGGGCTGGCGCGTGAACTCAGTGAAGACATAGGCGACACCTATGTGGACTTTGGTGCGCTGACCGATGCCGTCGGCATGGAGGAGGCGCCGGTGGTCAAGCTGCTGCAGACCATGTTTGACGATGCCTCGCAGATACGCGCTTCGGACATTCATATCGAACCGCAGGAAGGCAGGGTGGTGATACGCTTTCGCATCGACGGCGTGCTGCATCTGCAAACTGAAGCCGACAGTAAAATTGCTCCCGCATTGGTGCTGCGTCTCAAGCTGATGTCCGGCCTGGATATTTCCGAAAAACGGCTGCCGCAAGACGGACGTTTCCATGTGCGGGTTCGCGATCAGGGCGTGGATGTGCGTATCGCCACCTGTCCCACGCAAAACGGCGAATCGGTGGTGATGCGCCTGTTGCGTCAGGATGGCGGAATGATCGGCTTGGATAAGCTGGGTATGCCGCCGGAAATGCTGAAACGTTTTCGCGAAATCATCCGGCGCAGCAACGGTATGATATTGGTGACAGGCCCAACCGGCAGCGGCAAGACCACTACCCTTTATTCCGCGCTGGCCGAGATCAACACCCTCGAACAAAAGATCATCACCGTGGAAGACCCGGTGGAATACCGTTTGCCAGGCATCAATCAGGTGCAGGTCAACGAAAAGATAGACCTGACTTTTTCGCGCGTGTTGCGTTCTGCATTGAGGCAAGATCCGGATGTGATTTTGGTCGGCGAAATGCGCGATGCGGAAACTGCGCAAATCGGTTTGCGTGCGGCCATGACCGGTCACCTGGTATTTTCCACCCTGCACACCCGCGATGCTGCCGGCACACTGTTCCGTCTGGTGGATATGGGCACGCCGCGCTTCATGGTAGCCTCCTCGGTGCAGGCAGTGCTCGCGCAACGCCTGCTGCGCCGGGTGTGTGAAAGTTGCAGCGAAGCGCATCTTCCCTCACCGCAGGAAGGCGAGTGGTTGAAGACCGAAGGCGTGCCGCCTGAACAGTGGGGTGGTTTATTGCACGGACGCGGATGCTCGCATTGCAACGGTACCGGTTATCACGGACGCGAGGGCGTTTATGAAATGCTGGAAATGAACCGCGAAATGGTCGAGGCAGCGGCGCATGACGATGTTAGCCACTTCATGCAAGTGGCACGCCAGCATATGCTCGGCAAGACCATTATGGATCACGCGATGAAAGAAATGAAGCAAGGCCGCACTACGGTCGCCGAAGTGATGCGCATCAGCAATCAGGTAGAGGATTAGCGTGGCCGTATTTGCCTACAAAGGGCGCAACGGCCGCGGTGATCTGGTGGAGGGCACGCTGGATGGCGATGACAGCGGCGTCATCGCCAACCAGCTCATGAATACCGGTATTACGCCCGTCGAAATCAATCAGTTTCGCGGCATCATTGGCAACACATCCGGCAAGCCGGGCTGGCTCAAGCGCCAGCTTACCGAGAAGCCGATCACTCCGATGGATCTGATGCTGTTCAGCCGCCAGATGTACACCTTACTGAAAGCCGGCGTCCCCATCATGCGCGCACTGGCCGGCTTGCAGGAGTCTACGCACAACCCAACCTTTTCGGCGCTGCTTCAGGACTTGCGTGAAAGCCTGGATAGCGGCCGCGAACTCAGCACCGCGATGCGCCGCCATCCCAAGGTTTTCTCGCCGTTCTATGTCAGCATGGTGCAGGTGGGTGAGATGACCGGCATGCTGGATGTGACCTTCATACGGCTGTATGAGCACTTGGAGTTCGAGCGCGATATGCGCGAGCGCATCAAAGCAGCGATGCGCTACCCCAGCTTCGTGATATTGGCGATGGTGATCGCGATGATCATCATCAACTTGTTCGTGATTCCTGCATTTGCCAAGGTGTATGCAGGTTTCAATGCCGAACTCCCGGTCATCACCAGAATGCTGATCGGCTTCTCAGGCTTCATGGTGAATTATTGGCTGCTGATGCTAGCGATGTTGGTCGGTGCGGTGCTGGGCTTTCGCTTCTACATCAATACGCCGGACGGCCGCTACAACTGGGACAGGTACAAATTCAAATTGCCGATAGCCGGAGAGATCATCCTCAAAGCCACGCTGGCGCGATTCGCGCGCAGCATGGCGCTTTCCTTCAAGAGCGGGATGCCGATCCTGCAGGGGCTGAACGTGGTAGGCATGGTGGTGGACAATGAATTCATGCGCAGCCGCATCGAGCAAATGCGCGATGGCGTCGAGCGCGGCGA
>PLBS01000122.1:0-371 GCA_003134595.1 Gallionella sp.
CAAAAGTTTTTCGGACATCCGGCAAAGTCATTGTCGTTTTTAACACAAATTGTAATAAATAGACTAACCGCATAGCGGACTTTCGCCATTCCGGATTTACAGAAGAGTTCTTAAATCAGGAAGATTGTCGCCAATCCCAGGAAGATGAAGAATCCGCCGCTGTCAGTAATAGCGGTGATCATCACGCTGGATCCGATGGCCGGGTCACGCCCAAGCTTTTGCATGCCGAGCGGGATGGCCAAGCCGACGGTCGCACCCACCAACAGGTTAAGCAGCATCGCACTGGTCATCACGATGCCCAGCGACACGCTGTGATACAGGAAGTAAGCGAATAATCCCGCAACCCCGCCCCATACCAAACCGTTCAAAGC
>PLBS01000122.1:470-22147 GCA_003134595.1 Gallionella sp.
TTCTGCGCGCTTTTCCACACCGAGGCGAAAATATCTTCCTCTTCGCGCAAGCCGACCTGGTTTAACAAGTCGCTTTCCGATTCGGTACGGATGAAGTCCAGCACCACGTTCACCGTCACCCGTCCAACCAGCTTGCCGTCCTCGTCCACTACCGGTGCGGAAACCAGATCGTAGCGTTCAAAAGACTGGGCGGCTTGTTCGGCCTTTTCTTCCGGATGCAGTTGTATGGTATCCGTGATCATCACCTTGCTGACGATCACTTCCGGCTCGTTCACCACGATCCGATTGAGCGGCAACACCCCTATGAAGCGGTCATCACGATCGACCACAAACAACTGGTCGGTATGGTCGGGAAGCTCATCGAAGCGGCGCAAATAGCGCGATACCACCTCCAGCGAGATATCGCCGCGGATCTGGATCATATTGAAATCCATCAGTGCACCGACTGAATCCTTCACATACGAGATCGCGGCGCGCAACTGCTCGCGTTCTTCGATAGACAGCGACTTGAACACGTCGCGCATCACGTTTTGCGGCAGATCCGGGGCAAGGTCGGCGATTTCGTCAGCGTCGAGTTGCCCTGCAGCGGCACTCAACTCTTCGCGATTCATGGTGGCGATCAACGACTCGCGCACCGCATCAGAAACCTCGATCAGAATTTCACCGTCGCGCTCCGACTTGACCAAGTCCCATACCAGCAACCGCTCTTCGATGGGCAAGGCTTCCAGAATGTAGGCGATGTCTGCGGGGTGCAGGCTATCCAGCTTGCGTCGCAATTCGGCAAGGTGTTGCTTGTGTACCAGGGTGTCAACCAGTGCGTGGCGATCTTCGCGTGGCAGTTCTTGCCGATGAATGACCTCCTCCAGCAAGGCGTGTTTTTGCAGCAGCGATTCAACCTGCTTGAGGTTATCCTGCACATTCTCGGTGTAGTGATGGTCTTGGTTGGTATCGGTCATGGCACAGTGCCTGGAAATTCGCGTGCTATTGTAAAGAAAACATCACTTGGCTGCTCAGGGAATTTCCGCGTCGTTCATGCGCGCCATAATGATGTCGGTCTTGAGCAACAGGCCGCGCGCTTCACGGTGTTTGTCGTAGTAGCGCGGGTTGGGCACCATCGCTGCGAGCTTCGCGGCCTGATCTGCCGAGAGCTGTGCCGCACTCACCTGATAATAATGGCGTGCGGCCGCTTCCGCGCCGAACACACCGTTACCCCATTCGATGACGTTGAGATAAATTTCGAAAATTCGCTGCTTATCCATTACCGCTTCCAGCATCAAGGTGATCGCCGCCTCCTCCAGCTTGCGCCATGGCGTGCGTTTGGTGGAAAGGAACAGATTCTTGGCAAGCTGCTGGCTGATAGTGGAACCACCCGCCACGATTTTGCCCTTCTTGAGATTTTTTTTGTAAGCCTTTTGTATGCCTTCCCAGTCAAAGCCCTCGTGGTCGACAAAACTCGCGTCCTCGGCGGCGATCAGCGCGCGCTTCAGATTGTTGGAAATCTTCGCGTAGGGGACCCACTGATGTTGAAGTGCCGCATCAGGATTTTTGTCCTGCATGATCTCCAATCGCGTTTCCATGAACGCGCTGCTGGAAGGATTGAATTTCACCCACCAGCAGATGTGCGCGAACAGCCACACTTGATACAGAAACAGCAAAGCGAAGAATATCGCCACGCCGCGCCAGATCCAGCGCAACAGCCAACCCCGGGATTTTTTCATTGTTGTGCGCGTAACGCGGCAATGACCGGCGCGGTCTCGGGGCGAACGCCACGCCACAGGAAAAATGTTTCGGCAGCTTGCATGACCAACATTCCTAATCCGTCTGAAACGACTGCTGCGCCGTTGGCGCGGGCAAATGCCATGAACGATGTTTCGCGTCCGTACATCATGTCGTAGGCGAGCGCACCGGGCGCAAAGATAGTTGGAGGGAGCGGGATTTCGCTATTAGTCAGCCCAGCAGAGGTGGCGTTGATGATTACATCGAATTGCTGGCCTTCCAGCTCCCCAAATTCCGATGCTTTAACTGAGACCAGCCGAAACTTTTCGTGTTGCCTCACGGATTGTGCCATGCTGACAGCCTTTTCCGGCGAGCGGTTGTAGATAACTAGCTTGGAGGTTACATCCAGCAATGGATGCAATACACCATGTGCCGCTCCACCTGCACCAACCAGCAGGACGCGTTTGTTATTGAGGGCAATGCCGAAACTTTGCTGAATGTCGCGCACTAAACCGGCCCCGTCTGTATTGTCGCCAATAATTTTTCCGTCTCGAAAAATTAAGGTATTTACAGCCTCGGCGTCAATTGCCCTGTTGCTGAGAGCACTGGCAAAATGAAAAGCTTCCAGCTTGAACGGCACAGTGACGTTGCAGCCTTTGTAGCCTTCTTTGCGCAGCCGTTCAACTGTCGCAGCGAAGCCATCCAGCGGCGCGAGGATAGCTTCGTAGCTGATGTCCTGTCCGGTCTGTTTGGCGAACATGGCATGTATCTGCGGCGATTTGCTGTGGGCGATGGGGTTGCCGATTACGGCGTAATGATCAGTCATTTTGACAGGGTACCTCTAAAAATCCAGATTTNNAAAATTTCTTGCTTACATATCATCCATATGCGGCGCCGCGAAATTTTGTCCACGTCTTGCATTTGGGCGAACTCTGAATTTTTAGAGGCACCCTGAATGCGCTTAAATTTCACTGCGCGCATTGTAAAGAAAATTAGCCGACTTTTCGTAGATTAAGCAACCAGGCCGCAAGAACTCCGGTAGCCGCCATCGCCCACACCACCGTCGCCCCGCTCGGCAGATCGAACCATGCGGACAGCAGCAAGCCAACGGCGTAACCGGCAATGCCGATCGCAAAGGCATAGTGCGTGCGCCGGTGTTTGATGCGATACGTGGCGAGTGCCGGCACAATCAGGCTGGCGAACACCAGATACACGCCGACCAATTGCACCGAGGCGGTGACGGCCAAGGCGAACAGCGCGTAGAAGCCGAGGTTGCGGGTTTTCAGTTTGCTCCACTGCCACAGCACGAGCAAAACGGCAGTCAACAAGGCGGTAGCGATCAACTGATTGGTGCTTACCCAAAGGATTTGTC
Organism: Gallionella sp.; assembly: GCA_003134595.1. Taxonomy (GTDB): domain Bacteria; phylum Pseudomonadota; class Gammaproteobacteria; order Burkholderiales; family Gallionellaceae; genus Gallionella. The sequence goes on from PLBS01000122.1 coordinate 3,559, forward strand.
CGACCAGCAAATCCTTGAGGTGCTCTCCTGAATGTACGTCACGACTCATCAGCAGAATGCCGCCGCTGGCGGCGAGCACGAAGGTCAGCCCGATGCAGGCTTCCTTGACTTCAGCCAGACGATTTTCGATCCACGCCAGCAGTGCCGCGCCGCACAGCGCGCTGGCGGCGGCGATCAGTTGTACCAGCAGCGGCTGCTCGGTCAGATCCAGCAGTGCGGCGATGATGACACCCAGTCCGGCAATTTGCGCGACGGCAAGATCGGCGAAAATAACGCCGCGCTCCAATACCTTCATGCCGAACGGAATGTGCGTTGCGAGCACCAGCAAACCCGCGATGAACGCGGGCAGCAGGATGCCTAGTTCGATGTAGTTCATAGTGATTCCTTTAGAAGTTCGTCATTCCGGCGCAGGCCGGAATCCAGTCGTTGAAAAAATCTCCCCGCAACGCGGGGAAAAAACCTAACGGCATTTTGGATAAGGCTGCTGGATTCCGGCCTGCGCCGGAATGACGGTCATTATTTAAGTCCCGCCAGCAAACGTGCGATGGTGTCATCAAACATCGTGAACATATCCGTCGCCTGCGGCGTGCCGCCCACGGTAAACGGCAACATCACGGCAGGGATATGCGCGCGCTCGGCGATCCATTCCGATGGCCGCTCATTTTGGTAGGCGGCACGTATTACCATCCTGGCTGGATGTTGTTGCAATTCATTCAGCACTTGCCCCAGATACGCCGCGCTGGGTTCCATACCGGGCTTGGGTTCCAGTTCGGCGACTTCTTTTAGTCCCAGCCAGTCGTTCAGGTAGGGGAAACCTTTGTGATGCGCGATGATGGATACACCCTTCAGCGGAGCGGCCTGTTTTTCCCACTTGGCGATTGCCGCACGCCACTGCTGATTGAAGGCTGTAAGTCGTTGCTGATAGAAAGCAGTGTTTGCCGGATCAAGCTGGATCATGCGCTTGCTGAGTGCTTCTGCAACCGGCAGGAAGTTGCGCGGGTCGGTCTGGATGTGCGGATTCCCGGCAGCATGCACATCGCCATCGGCGCGGTCCAGCCGCGTCGGAACCTCCAGCATGGCCACATATTGCGCCGCTTCAAAATTGCCGCTGCTGCCGGGTTGGATTTTGCTGTTGCCGGATTCGCGCAGCACCACCGGCATCCAGCCGATTTCCAGTTCCGCGCCGGTGCACACCAGCAGTTGCGCGTTGCGCGCCTTGGCGATCAGGCTGGGGCGCGCCTGCACCTGGTGCGGGTCTTGCAGCGGGCCAGTGGCGGTGTAGATGCTGGCCTTATCGCCCGCGAGTTGTTGGGTGAGCGCCGCCCATTCCGGTTCGCAGGCGAACACGTTGAGTGCGGCGTGGGAGTTGCCGCTGATGAGCAGCAACAGAAAAGCGTAGAGAATTTTTTTCATGATTTTTCCTTTTGGATTTGCGTATCAATACTGGTGTGCACCATGCGCGCCCAGGCTCATGATGTACTGCACGAACATCTGGTTTTCCGCCAGACCTTGCCGCGAGTTGTCGTGCGCCAATTGCAGGCGGATGCGGGTGAATTCGCTGGGGTTGTAATCCGCCATCCAGGTGATACGCGAGGGATTGAACGCATAATTGCCGATGACGTTGCCCGCGTTCGATGCACCCACGCTGGCAGTTCCCGGATCGAGCCGGTCGTAACGCAAACCGGTTCGCCAGGTCGGCATGAACTGGTAAACGCTTTGCAGGTACCAGCCGCTTTGCGTGACGGAATAGCTGTCGGTTGTGGCGAGGTTATAAGTCAGCTGGCCGTTTTCCTTGCGCTGGAAATATTCGCTCTGCACCTTGAGGTAGCGTTCGCGGATATTGCCGTTGGGCGAGTATTTCCACACGAAATCCAGCCCGGCAGTCTGGCTGTCGCCGCTGAAGCTGTTGCTCACCAGGGCATTATGCAAATCCGGCACATTGTCACTGACCGCGTCGACGCGTCTGGTCTGTTGTAGCGAAACACCGGCGCGCCAACTATGTTCGACGCCGATGTCGTCGCCGATATGCGCGAACAGAACTCCTGAGCCCGCGCCGTTCTTGTCCCGATTTGTTCCAGGGGAACCAAGTCCGCGACCAACTTCACCGCCGATCTCGAAGAACATGTCGGTCGGTGCCAGCCATTTCAGTTGCAGGCCATCGTCACCGTACTGGTTGTCCCACAGCACGCGATACACCAGCGGCTGGTCGGCGAAATCCCAGACGTGCGAGTGCTGCTCGTTGAGGTAGCCCAAGCCGGAAAAGAATCGCCCGAATTTGAGATTGAGGCCGTTGCCCAGCGCGGAGGTTTGCACGAAGCCATTCTCCACGCTGATGCCGCCCTCCGGAGCCAGAGAGAATGTGCCCACACCGCTGAACTGCGGATCGATGTTGGCAGAGATGCTCAGCTCCGATTCCTGAAGCGAAAATCCGCGAGCGTAACCCGTGTTGTTGGCATTCATCGCAAAACCGGTTACGGGAATGGCAGGATCTTGTTTGAGTTGTTCATAGGTGCCGGACAGGATCATCGCCACGGCGGGGTTGAAGCTGTTCACGTTGCTCGGGCCGGCACTGCTGCGGACAGACTGTTGTGAGGTTGCTTGAGCTTGTGCCGCAACACTTTCGGCTTGTTGCAAACGTTGTTCCAGTTGCATGTTGCGTTGCTCATCGTTTTTCTTCAATTGTTGAATCTGCTCGCGGATAACTTGCAGATCGGTATCATCCGCGGCGAACACGTTGAGCGGATTGCCCAACAGCACGGCAAAAACCGTGCACCAATAAATATTTCGGGACATGTTTACTCCTTAAAAAGCGTGACAAAACCCCGCACATTGACAGCGAGGAAGTTGAATGAACTTAAGCGGAGTAAGGCGGGGCGCGCGCCGCAAATGCGACGAACGTGTTGGATGTGTAAGAGCCGGGATTATTAAAATGCAGTGTTTCGAAATTTTCACTGCTGGCGAAGCTGATGCTGCTGCTACCGATCGCGCTGCTGATTTGCGCAAAAGCATCGCACAGATCGCAATGCTTGTCATGCGGCAGCGATTGATCCGAGCCTTGAGATTGTTCATTCAGCGTGTGCGAAATACCATGCACCAAGCCGCCCAGCTGCGCGAACAGCAAGGCGAAAATCAGCAGGAGTCTGGCGAACAGTGAACTATGCATGCGTCACACTTTAACGGAGAAACCTGAATGGGGCAAGATTCTATTCGCTTTCCAGCCTATCCGACGGGGTGAATGTCCAAGTGCGCGTGATGGTCAGGATGTCGACATCCTTGGTGATGTTCGGGGGCAGCGGAGAATAGGGTGCAGCGAGTTTGACGATGCGCATTGCTGCCGCATCCAGTATGCGCTGGCCTGAAGATTTGTTCACCTCTACGCTTTCCACGCTGCCATCCGCGCGTATCGAGACGCTGAGCTGCAGGCTGCCGAAAACTTTTTGTTGGCGCGCCTGTTCCGGGTAATTCAGGTTGCCGATACGCTCCACTTTGACACGCCAGTCTTCGATGTATTGTGCGAAGCGGTATTCCCTGGTGCTTGCACCTATGTTTTTGCGGCGCGGCATCTTTTGATAGGCATCCCAATTTTTGTCGATTTGCGCTTCGAGGCGCGCCATCTCCAGGGATCGTTGCACCAGTTCGTCGCCGCTGCTGGCGGTGTTGTTTTTCTGCTTCTTGAGTTCCTGTTGTACTGCAGTGTAATTGCTCTTCAGTTTAGTCAGCATCCGCCTCGTTTCTGCTTCCAGTTCGGCGACGCGCTTGGTTTGTTGTTCGGGGGTGAACTTAAGATCGTCGCGTATCGCGGGCAGCGGGCTCTTGGCGCGGCGGTTTTCGGCAATATTGCCGCCGGCGTCCAAATTGCGTTGCGCCAGTGCATCGGCGTTTAAAGGCTTGGAATTCGATTTGCTGTTGACCAACACCACTTGCAGCGGCTGCAAGAAGTTGGCTGTGCTGCGCGGATCGGGCAGCACTAGCGCGATGCCGAACAAAATGAAAGCGTGCAGCACGATGGAAAAAATCATCGAAAAAGATAACCTTGTTCTCAAATGCGGCAAGACTGCAGGCAACCATGTTTTAAGCCTGGCTTTCAAACGGCGTCCTCTATAGTTGCGACAAAGCGCGTTTGCAGATGCAGATCGAGCAGATCAATCTCACCGATTGCCAATTGCACCCGGGTATTGGCAGGCAACGATTCCGGCAGCGACGGCACACGGAAGATCAGTGGGATGTCGCCCAGCTTCACCAGATTTTCGCGCAGCACGATGGCAGTAACGATAAGCTCGCGTAGCGATTCGTTTGCCCCCTCGCCCGTCGGGTAGGGGCACGGCGCGCCGTGCCCGTACGGGAGAGGGGAACGGGCATGTTCAGTTTCATTATCAGGGGAGCCGCCATGCCCGTCGACTTGCTCGATTTTTTCCTGTTGCAACCAGCGCAAACACCAGTAGCGCTCCATGCTGCGCTGGAATTCGTTATAGATGCCATACATGGTATCGAAGTCGCGCATTGTTGCGTACAGCGCTGGGTCGTTTTTGGGATAGGCCGGTTCTTCGTCGCGCAGCATTGCGATGATCTGGCGTTGATTCACCATGTCCACATAGCGGCGCAGCGGTGAACTGGACCACATGTATTGCGCCACGCCCAAGCCCTGATGCGGCGCGGCGACCGTGCTCATTTTCACCTTGCCGTTTTGCTGGGTGCGATAGATGCCGACGAAACCGTGCTCGGCAAGATGCTTGCCCCACTCGCTGTTCACCAGGATCATCAGCTCGGAAACCACCTTGTCGATGGGCGAACCGCGTCGCCGTTGAGTGATGCTGACGCGGTCATTCGGGTGCCCGGCCATAACCAGCGACTTGGCGGGCGTTGTTTGCCCGCCTAGTCGAATGGCTAGTGGTTCCATCAAAAGCTCTTCGGACGGGTGCCCGGCCAAAAGTTCTTCGGATTCGATGTGGAAGTTGTAATCCATTTGCGTGCTGTTGTCGGACGGCTTGCCGCGCACCGCTTCCAGCTTCTGCACCAGATTCCACAGCAAGGTCAGTTCGCTTGCATAGGGATAATCGAGCTTGCCTGCCGCCAGCGTCTGTTCATTGAACAACGGCTCCAGCGTGTCATGGCGCAGATTCGCCGCGATATGGATGCGCTCGACGCGGCTCTCGTGACCCAATATCTCCAGCGTTTCGCTGTCCACCTCGTTATACATCGACAGCGCGGGGCAGACGCGATCTGCGCACAGCGTGAAGGCTTGCACCACGCTGTCCGGCAGCATGGTGATTTTTTGTCCGGGCATATACACTGTGGAAAGTCGTTGCGCGGCGATCTTGTCGCCATCTGAATCGCGCGGCATGCCCAGTGTGGGCGCGGCGATATGCACACCGATGCGCCAGTTGCCGTTGGCTAATTTTTCCACCGAGAACGCATCGTCTATTTCCGTAGTGGTCGCATCGTCGATACTGAAGGCATTCACGCTGGCCTGCGGTAATTCGTCCCACGTGCTCAATTCGACAGGCGGAAAGTCCGTGCCTTTGGGAAAATGCTCGAACAGGAATTTTTGCAAATGGTAATCCTGCGTGGACGGCAACGCGCCGCAGCGATGCAGCAGATGAGCGGCGGATAAATGCGTCGCGGCGCAGGCCGCTTCCAGAGCCTTGACTTCAATGGTGTTGCGATCCGGTTTGTAGAGCAGATGCGTCAAGTGTTCTGCAAATTCGTCAGGCAATTCAAAGCGGGTGAGCTGTTCGGTGTAACGCGCCTGCAGCGCCAGTTGCTGACGCTTTTTCTCAGCCCCGGCCAGCGCGGCTTTGAGCACATCTGACGGGGCGGCGCGATAGCGGCCTTTGCCCTTCTTGTGAAAATAGATTGGCGCGCTATGCAGGCGTATCAGGGTCGCGGCGGCTTCCAGTGCGCTCGGCGCGTGGCCAAAATACTCGGCGGCGATCTGCTCTGAACCGAACTCATCCGGCGGGCAACATTCCCACAGAAAGTCCACCTCGATACTTTCAGACAACGCTTCGGCCTGGGCCATAAATTCGGCCAGGGCGGGCTGGGTGAAACGCAGCATCACATTGGCCGCCTTGACCTTGCTGCGCTTGCCGGACAGGCTTTCAATCTGGAGCGATGTAGTGTTGTCGGCCATGATGCTACCGACCTTGAAACTGCCGTCTTCTTCGTAAAGAATATTCATCGGGGGTGAGGCGAAAAAAGTGGCGCGATTATACCCTGTCGGCGGTTCGGGACTTCACTTGGGGTTTAACTGCACGGGAGGTGGCCGGCTCCACCAAATATACGGCCAAAGCTTAGCCTTATCGCTTATACAGAAAGCGGATATTTACTTGTGCGACAGCATCCACGCCACGATAACTTTGACCTCTTCATCGCTAGCTGAACTGGCGGGTATGCGTGGCATGGGAATAGTACCCCATACGCCTGCTCCACCGGCACGCACCTTCGCTTCCAGTCTGGCCGGGGCGTCCTTGTCCGCCGCGTACTTGGCGGAAATAGCTTTCAGCGTCGGACCGACAGTCTTGGTGTCCAGCTTGTGGCATGTATAACATTTTTTATTATTGAACAGGGCTTCGCCATCGGCTGCGGCAAACGCGGTAGCGGAAACAGACAGGGCAGCCATCATTGCAACAAGATAACGGGGTTTCATAACAGTCTCCTTTTAGTAGAAAAAATCAATGCGCACAATCTACTCTTTTTTGGTAATACATCAAATTAAGACGAGTAAAACCATCAAGAATAATGGGAACCTCTAAATATTGCTTGTTGGCACTCAAGGAAAAATATTTCCCTAAGTCTTTGCACCCTGCCCGCACGGCCGAATAGGTTAAACTTGCGCGACTGTTGGCAACGTGACCGATACAAAACATGCCGGTACAAAATATAAACGGATCCTTCATCACCGAAACCCGCTTAAGACTACGCACTTGGCTGGCTATCGGCTACACACTGTTCATCGTGTATGGGAGCCTGTCGCCATTTTCTGGTTGGCGCGAACAAGGTCTGGATTTCATCGAGGTACTCCGCGCGCCTTTTCTGCTCACCTATACCGCGTTCGATGCGGTTATCAATTTGCTGGCCTATTTGCCGTTCGGCTTGCTGGTTGGACTGATGTTGCGCGCACGTTTTAGTGCGTTTGTCAGCGTGATTTTGGGCCTGTGTCTGGGCGTGTTGTTGTCAGCGAGCATGGAGTATCTGCAAATGTATTTGCCGACGCGTACCAGTTCCAATCTGGATTTGCTGACCAATAGTGCGGGGGCGTTGATAGGCGCATTACTGGCGGTGAGCATGACTTCGTGGACTTGGTTCTTCTCACGCCTGACGCGCTGGCGCAGCGATTTGTTTCGCCATGGCAAAGAGATGGATTTTGGTCTGGCTTTGCTTGCGCTGTGGATGTTTGGACAAATCAACCCGTCCTTGCCGATGCTGGGCAATGTGTTTATCAGCGGGGTGGCGCGCCAGCCTTTTGTGACACTGCCGCCCGCGCCGTTTAATGGATGGGAAAGTAGTGCTGTCACACTGAATTTGTTGATGCTGGGCACGTTGATGCTGACCTTGCTGCGTGTGCCGCGCAATATCGTCACGGCGTTACTGGTGATCTTGGGTGGAGTGGCGGCGGCAAAATTTATCGCTGCCGCCCTGCTGCTGAAATCCTGGGCGCTGTTGTTATGGATCAACAGCGAGGCGGTGTTGGGGATGTTGCTGGGAATATTGCTGTTGTTCGTGGCGATGCGGCTACCGCGCAGTGCGGCGACTGATTTCGGCACTGCAGCAGCATTATGCTACTTTGCCATCGTGAATTTTGTGTTTGACGACAACACCCCTTCTGCCGCGATGTCCATCTATCACTGGCATTACGGGCATTTGCTCAACTACAACGGGCTGGCGCAGACCATCACTTTAGTCTTCCCTTTGCTGCTGATATTTCATCTATGGCGCATCAGGAAAGTATAATTCTCCATCTTTTTAATCATCCGGTGTCTGCCATGAGCTTTTACGATAAGCATGTTTTTTTCTGTACCAATCAACGTGAGGACGGCAGTGCTTGCTGCAACAACCACGGTGCGCAAAAGGCGCGCGACTACATGAAGGACAAGGTCAAGGAGCTCGGCATTTCCAACCCCCAAAATAAAATCCGCATCAATTCCGCCGGATGCATGGATCGCTGCGAGGAAGGGCCGGTCATCGTGGTGTACCCCGAAGGCACTTGGTACACCTACATAGATGAAAGCGATCTCGATGAGATCATCGAAGAGCATTTGAAAAACGGGCGCGTGGTGGACCGGCTGAAAATTTAGGGGGTTTAGAATTCCTTGTTGGGGTCAGTGAACACTAAGGATGCTTTGTGCCAGCATCAGATATTCGAGGGGACCCTTCGCCCTTAGGGTTTCGGATGCCCATGGACTAGCTCGTTATGCATCAAGAGGAGAGTATGTTTATTGTAAATCTTGAATATTCTGGCACTTGGTTGGAATTCCCAGATAAAGATAAAGCGTTTGAAATTCAAAACCATCTCTTATCCATGGAAACAGCTTTAGCAGACATGGCTATAGCACTGACAATGTTTCATGAGTCTCAACTACGTTCTCATGCAGAGCACACATCCGGGAATACAAAAGAAAATTGGGAGCGAGACAGACATTTAAGACTGCAAATTGAAGACGAATATCGCAGCGGACTTTCTAATCCTACCGAGTACTACACCAATTACGATGTTCATAGGATTGAAACTGAAAAGCGCTTTCGACAGGTAAAACTAGAATCTGGAGAAATACCTAGAAGTTACAAACACCGCTTCTCGTTTATTCATGCCCACAGTTTTTTGTCTGCCACAGATACTTTTGCAAAGTTTCTTACAGTTATCGCTGAGGAAACGAGTCTTCAGCATGTAAATCAGATACTCGCTGAATTTGAGGCCAATTTTCCTACACTTAAGAAAGTTAGAAATAGTGCGCAGCATGTTGAAGATTGATCTAGAGGATATGGAAAGCCTGCAGATGTTAGGGACAAAGTGAAAATGGATCTAAAGCCTATCGACAACAGTTTTATTAAAGCTGAAGGGGGTGGAGTTCTGGCGCTAAGCAACTTAAACGGTAACAAGCTTGGATATACCATAGACGATGGTACATACCAAGAGTTTGAAATTAGCCAAAACACTCTAAGTAATATAGTTGGATTATTCCAGCGTTTAATAAATGGCTTTCAGTGGAAAGGGCCAGCACATATCGAGCCATACATATGAACCGTCTCACTGAATTTCTCACTGAATTACAGACAACCTGACGTAAATGCCCACTCTGAAAAAATTTTCCATCACCGGCGCAGCCGGTAATCTCGAAGGCATCGCACACCTGCCTGACGAAGCGCCGCGCGCCATCGCGGTGGTGGCGCATCCCTTGCCCACCATGGGTGGCACGATGGAAAACAAGGTCGTCACGACCTTGGCGAAGACTTTTGTGGAACTGGGTTTCGTCGCTTTGCGCTTCAACTTTCGCGGCGTGGAAGCCAGCGGCGGCGAATTCGATAGCGGCAACGGGGAGATGGAAGATGTGCTGACGATAGTGCGCCATGCGCAACAGGAGTATGGCGACTTGCCGCTGATCCTGTCCGGCTTTTCTTTCGGCGGCTATGTGCAGGCACGTGTCGCACAACATTTGCACCCGCATCCGCACCGGCTGGTGCTGATCGCGCCTGCAGTAGGGCGCTTCGCGATGCCGCCGGTGCGGCATGACACACTGCTGGTACATGGCGAGCTGGACGAGGTCGTGCCGTTGGCCGATGTGCTGCAATGGGCTCGTCCACTGCATCTGCCCATCGTGGTGTTGCCGGAGGCGGGGCATTTTTTCCACGGACGGCTGAACCAGCTCAAGCAGATCGTGCTGCATGCATTCAACGGGCATCCGCTATGAACCAAGATTTTCCATTTGAGACATACCCGTTCCTTCCCCCTTGCAGGGGGAAGGTTAGGATGGCGGCCATAACACGGCGTTGCGAAGCATCCGGGGCGGGAATGACCGCCTCACACCTGCTCCCGCAAGCGGCTGGCTTCGCCAGTAACGCGTCGCGGGATGTGGGGGTAGAACAGTGGCATTGTGGAGTTTCTACCCCCTCCCTAGCCCTCCCCCTGCAAGGGGGAGGGGATATTGCAGCTTTGCGCTATTGGACTATTTGAGATGGCCATCGTCCTCTCTGCGCAAAACCTGCGCAAATACTACGGCGATCAAGTGGTGGTGGATGGGCTGAATCTGTCCATTCAGCGCGGCGAATGTTTCGGTTTGCTGGGGCCGAATGGCGCGGGCAAGACCACCACTCTGCGTTTGATGCTCGGCTTGATCACGCCGGACGCGGGCGAGTTGCAGTTGCTGGATCATGCCGTGCCGCAACAGGCGCGTGCCGCCCGGCTGCGCGTCGGTGTCGTGCCGCAGATCGACAATCTCGATCCGGATTTTACCGTTGCGGAAAACCTGCTGGTGTATGGCCGCTACTTCGGCATGAGCGATGCGGCAATCGAAGCGCGTATGCCGGAGTTGCTGGAATTCGCCAATCTGACCCATAAGCGCGATGTCAAAGTGCCGACCCTGTCCGGCGGCATGAAGCGGCGCCTGACCTTGGCGCGCGCGCTGGTGAACGACCCCGAAGTGATCTTCCTCGATGAGCCGACCACCGGACTTGATCCGCAAGCACGCCATCTGATCTGGCAACGCCTGCGCGAGCTGACCGCACGCGGCAAGACCTTGTTGCTCACCACACACTTCATGGATGAAGCGGAGCGGCTATGCCATCGCCTCGCAGTGATGGATAACGGACGCATCATCAGCACCGGTTCGCCGCGCGAGCTCATCGCGCAAAACATCGAGCCACAAGTGGTCGAGGTGTTTGGTGAACAGGCGGCAGCCTGGGCGCAAAGCCATGCGGCGCGTCATGCACAGCGTTTCGAGGTGAGCGGCGAGTCGGTGTTTTGCTATGTGGCCGATGCACAGCCGCTGTTGCGGGAATTGCAGCAACATCCGGAATTGCGCTACCTGCATAGGCCTGCGAATCTGGAGGATGTGTTCCTCAAACTAACAGGTCGCGAGATGCGGGAGCAATCTTGAAAAATGGGACGTAGCGTGCGCTGTGCGCACGGCATAGATCAAAAGTCGTGCGCGCAGCGAACGCTACGCTAGATGAAGTTTTACAGGTAATGCCAGCATGAAGCCAAATATCTTTGCACTGCCGGAATTCAGCCGCCGTTTCATTCCGATCTGGCGGCGCAACTTTATGGTGTGGAAAAAAATGGCGGGCTCGTCAATACTCGGTCATCTCGCCGATCCGGTGATCTACATGTTGGGCCTGGGTTATGGCTTGGGCGGGATGTTGCCGAAAATTGGCGGCATGTCCTACATCGCATTTTTGGCAGGTGGAACGGTGTGCTACAGCACCATGAACAGCGCCAGTTTTGAGGCGTTGTATTCCGGTTTCGCGCGCATGCACGAGCAGCGCACCTGGGATGCGATTCTCAATACCCCCGTCATATTGGATGACATCGTGTTCTCAGAAGTTGTCTGGGCAGCGAGCAAAAGTTTATTGTCCGGATTGGCGGTGCTGCTGGTAATTTGGATGCTGGGCTTGTCGCACGCGCTGCTATCGTTATGGATTATTCCTCTCGCATTTCTGGTGGGACTGTGTTTCGCGTCCATCGGACTGATCGTCACCGCACTTGCGCCAAGCTATGACTATTTCATGTATTACTTCACGCTGGTCATTACACCGATGGTGCTATTATGCGGCGTATTTTTTCCGGTCGACCAGTTGCCGCCGTTGTTGCAAAATGTGTCGTCTATCCTGCCGCTGACTCATGCAATCAATCTCGCACGACCGCTGCTGCATGACGCAATTCCGGCGCATTTTCTGTTACATATTGCGGTGCTGTTAGGCTATGCGCTGGTAGGATTTTATGTGTCGCTGGTATTATTTCGGCGGCGGTTGTCGCAATAAAGGTATCCCAAACACCTCTAGAAATTCGCTTTTGCGGGATGAAGCGCAAGGAGCCGCGCAGCGAACGACGAGGCATATCGGATAGATAGACGCACCCGCAAGGGGTAGGTCGTGCGGTTCCCGTAGCTGAAGCTACGACCGCTGCGCACAGAAGTGAGCGAGCACGCGACGACGCGATTCGCCCGGAAAACGAATTTATAGAGGTGTTTTATGTTGTGGGTTAAAGCGTTTCACATCATTTTCGTAGTAAGCTGGTTCGCCGGGTTGTTCTATCTGCCGCGCATTTTTGTGAATCATGCGATGGCGACCGAGCCTGCCGAAATCGCGCGGCTGAAGCTGATGGAAGTTAAGCTGTATCGCTTCGTCACCCCGATTGCCTGGCTGGCATTGGGCTTCGGCATGTGGTTGTGGTTGGGTTACGGCATTACCGGAAGCTGGCTGTACGCCAAACTTTTTCTGGTGCTGGTGCTGATCGGCTATCACTATTATTGCGGCAAGCTGGTCAAACAATTCGCCGCCGGCCAGAACACCCGCGGCCATGTTTTTTATCGCTGGTTCAACGAAATCCCCGTACTCGTTCTGGCGGCCATAGTCATTCTCGTCACCGTAAAACCTTTTTAATCTTATGCCTGATTTTTTCGCCCCCTGCCCGCGCGGCCTGGAAGCTATATTACTTACCGATCTTGAAACCTTGGGAGCGCAGAACGTGCGCAGTACCGAGGGCGGTGTGCATTTCTCCGGAGACTGGGCGTTGTGTTATCGCGCCAATCTGGAGAGCCGCATCGCCAGCCGCATCTTGTGGCGCGTCAAAGAAACGCCATACCGCAACGAGCAGGATATTTACCAGGCGGCGTTTGAATTGCAATGGCAACGCTGGTTCGATGTTACCCACACCATCCGAGTGAATACCACGGCGATCCGCTGTCCGCTGAAAAGTCTGGAGTTCATCACCCTGCTGGTCAAGGATGCCGTGTGCGACCGCTTCCGCGCACACTGCAACGAACGGCCCAGTGTGGACACGCTGGAGCCGGACGTGCGCATCCATGTGTTTATCGAAGACAACAAGCTGATGCTGTATCTGGACACCTCCGGCGACGCACTGTTCAAGCGCGGTGTGCGCCAGCACACCAACATCGCGCCGCTGCGCGAAAATCTCGCGGCGGGTATTTTGCGTTTGATGAACTGGCAGCCCGGCACACCGCTGCTCGACCCGATGTGCGGCAGCGGCACGTTTCTGATCGAGGCGGCGCAAATGTCGCTTAACATTCAGCCCGGTATCGCGCGCAGTTTCGCGTTCGAGAAGCTGAAGAATTTTGATGCGGCGACATGGAATGCGATGCGCGGACAGGCGATTGCCGCACAACTGCCGGTTAAGCCGTTGGAACTTTATGGCAGCGATTTATATGGCGACGCGCTGAAGACCGCGTGGCGCAACCTGGATGAAGCGGGGCTGTCTGAATGCGTGGAACTCAAGCAAGCCAACGTGCTGGAAATCTCGGCACCCGCAGAGCATGGCATGCTGGTGGCGAACCTGCCCTACGGCGAACGCATGGGTGAACTGGACGAATTGGCCGAGCTTTATCCGAAGCTGGGCGACGCGCTGAAAAAGAAATTCGGCGGTTGGACGGCTTATCTGTTTACCGCCGACAAAGCCATCCTGAAACTGATGCGCCTGTCTCCGTCGAAGCGCATCCCGTTATTCAACGGCGCGATTGAATGCCGTCTGCTGGAATACAAAATTGTGTCCGGAAGCAATCGGCCCAGGACAGGTAGCCCGCATGTAGCTTAGTCGTAGTCGTAGGGCGGGCTTTGCCCGCTGCGAAGAATTTGTCGGGCAGAGCCCGACCTACTACTACTGGAAGCAATCGGCCCAAGGCAGGGAGCCTCTAAAAATACAGGGTTCGCCCAAATGCAAGGCGCGTAAAAAATTTAGCAGCGCCGCATATGGGTTATATGTAAGCAAGAAATTTCTTCCGCAACGCAGCATAACCAGCGACTTGGCTGTCGTCTTTTGACGGCTTAGTCGAATGGCTATAACCAATGACTTACCCAGCGTCTTTTGCTGGGTTAGTCAGATGGCTAGTAGTCTCATCAGTAGTTACATCAGTTGGGATGAAATCTGGATTTCTAGAGGTTCCCTTAAGTAATCTTCATATTTTCGGTGCCACTCATCAGGTCCCGATCCGTCGACAGCTTGCTTTCCAATTTGATGCGCAGACGCAAATCATTGACCGAGTCTGCGTTCTTCAAAGCTTCCTCATAAGCGATCGTGCCGGATTCATACAGACTGAACAGCGCGCCATCAAAAGTCTCCATGCCCAGCTCGCGCGATTGTGCCATCACACCCTTGATCATATTCACTTCGCCCTTGAAGATCAGGTCGGCAATCAGCGGTGAGTTGAGCATGATTTCAACCGCGGCAGCACGCCCCGTTCCGTCTTTTTTCGGGATCAGGCGTTGCGAAATAAATGCTTTGACGTTAAGTGACAAGTCCATCAGCAGTTGCGTGCGACGTTCTTCCGGGAAGAAGTTGATGATGCGATCCAGTGCCTGGTTGGCATTATTGGCGTGCAGCGTGGCCAGACATAAGTGTCCTGTTTCCGAAAAAGCCACGGCATATTCCATGGTTTCACGGTCACGGATTTCGCCGATCAAAATCACATCGGGTGCCTGGCGCAGGGCATTCTTCAGCGCGTTGTGCCAGGACTCTGTATCCACACCGACCTCGCGGTGCGTGACGAGGCAGTGGATGTGTTCATGCACGAACTCCACCGGGTCTTCGATGGTAATGATGTGTCCATAGCTATTTTTGTTGCGATGACCGAGCATCCCGGCCAGCGTGGTCGACTTGCCGGAGCCAGTCCCACCGGTCACGATCACCAGACCTCGCTTGGTCATCACGATGTCTTTGAGCACCGGGGGCATGTCCATCTGATCGAGATCTGGAATCTGGGTGGTAATGGTACGCAACACCATGCCGACGCGCTGCTGCTGCAAGAACACATTGACACGGAACCGGCCGATACCGTGCGGGCTGATCGCAAAATTACATTCGTGGGTAGTTTCAAACTCTGCTGCCTGGCGGTCGTTCATGATGCTGCGTGCCAGCTCCTGAGTGTGCTGCGCGGTGAGAATCTGGCTGGAAACCGGGGTCATTTTTCCATCCACCTTGAATGCCGGCGGGAAGCCCGTCGTGATGAACAAGTCGGAAGCTTTTTTGCTGATCATGCCGCGCAGCAAGTTGTGTATCAGTTCGGTGGCTTGATCTCTTTCCATAATATAAAACTCCTAAATATAGCTTGTAGCTTGTGGCTTGTGGCTTGTGGCTTGTGGCTTTGCTATCACAGCTACAAGCTACAAGCTATTAACCTGGGAACGAGTCTTTATTTGCAGCCTTGGTGCGCGCTTCCGCAGGAGTGATCTTGTTTTCCTTGATGAGAGTGGCGAGACATTGATCCAGCGTCTGCATTCCGATGTTTTGGCCGGTCTGAATGGCAGAATACATTTGCGGCACTTTGGCTTCACGGATCAGGTTGCGGATCGCCGGGGTGCAAATCATGATCTCATGCGCCGCTATCCGGCCCGTGCCATCCTTGGTTTTTAGCAGGGCCTGGGAAATCACCGCGCGCAACGATTCGGACAACATCGCGCGTACCATTTCCTTTTCGTCGGCGGGAAACACGTCGATGATACGGTCGATGGTTTTTGCCGCCGAACTGGTATGCAGCGTGCCGAACACCAGGTGGCCGGTTTCCGCCGCGGTCATCGCCAGGCGTATGGTTTCCAGATCGCGCATTTCGCCAACCAGGATCACGTCCGGGTCTTCACGCAGGGCACTGCGCAAAGCATTCTGGAAAGACAAGGTATGCGGGCCGACTTCGCGCTGATTGATCAAACACTTCTTGCTTTCATGCACGAATTCGATCGGGTCTTCCACGGTCAGGATGTGGCCCAATTCTTTCTCGTTACGATGGTTGACCATCGCAGCCAGCGTAGTGGATTTTCCCGAGCCGGTTGGTCCCGTAACAAGCACCATGCCGCGCGGGAAATCGCAAATGGACTCGAAAATCTTCGGGCACTTCAGATCTTCCAGCGACAATATTTTGGATGGGATGGTACGCATTACCGCACCCGCACCGCGGTTATGGACAAAGGCGTTGACGCGGAAACGTGCCAGTCCGGGAACCTCGAAGGAGAAGTCGAGCTCCTTGTTCTCCTCGTAAGCCTTGCGCTGACCGTCGTTCATGATGTCATACACCAGGGCATGCACTTCCTTGTGCTCCAGCGCCGGCAGGTTGATCCTGCGTATGTCGCCATGCACACGAATCATCGGCGGTAGACCGGCGGAAAGATGCAAGTCGGACGCTTTGTTCTTGACGCTAAAGGCAAGCAGTTCGGTGATATCCATTATAATCGTCCCGGTTTGATGAGGTGGCCCTGAACCGCCCGAATTAGGAGCCGCCCGAATTAGGAATGTTTGGCGCATGAGATTATGACAACAATCGCTTCCAACTTGCAAGCTGTGCGCGACGCGATAGCGGCAGCGGCTGTCGAGGCAGGTCGTGGTGCAAACGATGTCAGCTTGCTGGCGGTCAGCAAGACTTTTGCGCCGAATGCGTTACGCGAGGCTTACCGCGCGGGACAGACGTGCTTTGCGGAAAGCTATGTACAAGAAGCGTTGGACAAGATCGCCGCGCTACAGGATTTGCCGATAGCATGGCATTACATCGGGCCGATTCAAAGCAACAAGACCCGCGCCATCGCAGAGAATTTTATCTGGGTGCACAGCGTAGACAGACTGAAAATCGCCGAGCGCTTATCCGAACAACGGCCCGCGCATTTGCCGCCGTTGCAGGTGTGCTTGCAGGTCAACATCAGCCTGGAGGCCAGCAAAAGCGGCATAGCTCCAAATGAAGTGGGCGAATTGGCTCACGCCATCGCGAAATTGCCCAGGCTGAAATTACGCGGATTGATGGCGGTTCCCGCACCCGGCGATGATGTCACTGCACAGCGCCTGCCCTTCGCGCAGTTGCGGAAGTTGCGCGATCAGTTGAATCAGCAAGGCTTGCAGTTGGATACTTTATCGATGGGCATGTCGCATGATTTTGCCGCAGCGATCGCAGAAGGTGCGACTATAGTGCGCATCGGCACTGCCATCTTTGGCAAAAGACCTCTGCACAACTACTGCGCTTGATGATACTTTGTCGAAAAGTGGCTCAAAATCCTCATGTATATGCACATACATTCCGGTTTCTCGCCGTTTTTCTCCTCGTCTGATCTACGCTCGTTACGTTGTGCAGAGGTCTTAGTAGTCGAAGCAATAAAAGATAAGGAAACATTATGAATATTTGCTTCATCGGCGGCGGCAACATGGCTACCGCTTTGATTGGCGGCTTGCTCAGCAAAGGATTTTCTGCCGCACAAATCAGTGTGGTGGAAATCAACGCCGACAATCGCGCGCGGCTGCAACGCGATTTCGCGGTGCGCGCATTTGAAAACATTGCCGAAGGTGTTGCGGGCAGTCAGATCATCGTCTTCGCGGTCAAGCCGCAGCAGTTACGCGAAGTGGCGCAACAGCTTGCTCCTCTGCTCAACGGCCAACTGCTGATTTCTATCGCAGCCGGCATACGCGCGGTGGATCTGGCGCGCTGGTGCAACACCCAGGCGATCGTTCGAGCCATGCCCAACACACCGGCATTGATCCGAAGCGGCATGACCGGCTTATATGCGTTGCCCGCAGTCACTGCCGCCCAGCGCGAACAGGCGCAAAACATTCTGGCGGCGGTGGGCGAAACTCTGTGGTTGCAAGACGAAGCCATGTTGGATGCGGTCACTGCGATTTCCGGCAGCGGCCCGGCCTATGTGTTTTATTTCATCGAGGCGTTGCAGCAAGCGGCACAAAAACTTGGATTCAATGCCGAAGATGCACGTCGCTTAAGCCTGGCAACCTTTCTGGGCGCCAGTAAATTAGCCGCATCCAGCGATGAGGATGTCAATGTGCTGCGCGCGCGCGTCACATCCAAAAATGGTACAACTGAGCGTGCGTTGCTGAGCCTGTCCGCCAATCACGTTGCCGAACATATAGATCATGCTGCGCAAGCTGCTGCGGTGCGCTCCCGCGAAATGGGCGATGAATTAGGAGGTAACCGGTAATGCTCAACGAAGCCCTGCTGTTCCTGCTCGACGTCCTGCTGCAACCGTTTGCGGCGATATTGCTGCTGCGCTTTCACTTGCAATGGCTGCGCGCCCCGCTGCGCAATCCTATCGGCGAATTCGTCATGGTACTCACCGATTTTCTGGTGTTGCGTGTGCGCCGTTTCATACCTTCCGCACGGGGACTGGACATGGCGACGCTGCTGCTGGCACTGTTGGTTGAAATGCTATACCTGACCGCACTGTTGTGGGTGCTGAATACCCCAACACATGGATTCTTGTTGCCGGGGCTTTTGGTTATGGCGATGGTCAAGCTGCTCAAGATCAGCCTGTACTTGTTGATGGCAGCGGTGTTCGTTCAAGCGATTTTGTCCTGGGTAAACCCCTACACGCCAGCCGCACCGCTGTTGACAGCCATCACTCAACGATTCCTGCAACCATTACGCCGCATCGTGCCGATGCT
>PLBS01000104.1:0-948 GCA_003134595.1 Gallionella sp.
TGCGCGCCGGCGTAGATCAGCCCGAATTTGGATACGTCGATCTGACGCGACAGCATACAGGAGGACATGTCCGCCACCAGCGGCACCGCGCCAACATCCGGCAGCCAGTTGAATTCCACCCCGCCGATGGTTTCGTTCGGCGTGTAATGCAGGTAGGCCGCGTTGGCATCGCGCTGCCAGGTATTGAACGCCGGGATATAGGAAAAGTTCTTGTCCGCGCCAGTTGCCACCACATTCACGGCGCCGAATTTCTTGGCTTCGCTAATCGCCTTCTTCGACCACTCGCCGGTATTGAGGTAATCCGCCGACTTCTTGCCGCGCAACAGATTCATCGGAATCATCGCGAACTGCTGACTTGCGCCGCCTTGCAGGAACAACACCTTGTAGTTGGCGGGTATGCCCATCAACTCGCGCAGATCCGCTTCGGCCTGTGCCTGTATGCCCATGTATTCCTTGCCGCGATGCGACATTTCCATCACCGACATGCCGCTGCCGTGCCAGTCGAGCAATTCCGCCTGCGCCTGCTGCAACACCTCTTTCGGCAACACTGCCGGACCCGCGCTAAAGTTGTAAATCGTCATCGTGCATCACTCCAGGTTTTCAAAAATCTTATTTAGGATCGAGGATCGTGGATTGAGGATTGAGTGAAAAACAAAGCAGCGGGTTTTTCTCGCTCCTCAATCCTCGATCCTCAATCCTGCCTTTCGCTCCTCAATCCTGCTCTTCGTCAGGTTCGGCGATGCGGCTCAGCCCGGCCAGCTTTTCGCCCTTCTCCACATTCATCAGCGTGACGCCTTGAGCGGTGCGGCCCATCTCGCGAATTTCCTTGACGCGGGTGCGGATCAGCACGCCGCTGGTGCCGATCAGCATGATCTCGTCTTCGACATTCACCAGCGTCGCGGCGACCACCTTGCCGTTGCGCGGTGAAGTCTTGATCGCGATCATGCC
>PLBS01000104.1:1047-13375 GCA_003134595.1 Gallionella sp.
CCGCCGTTCGAGAACAGCATCACATCGTGCTTGCCGTCGGTGACTGCAACCCCGATCAGATGGTCGTGTTCGTCCAGATTGATCGCGATGATGCCGCGCTTCATCGGACGGGAGAAATCATTCAGGGTAGTCTTCTTCACCGTGCCATTGGCGGTGGCGAAGAATACATATTTATCCTCGACGAACTCGCTCACCGGCAACACCGCGTTGATCTTCTCGCCAGTTTCCAGCGGCAACAGATTCACGATCGGCCTGCCGCGCGAAATACGGCTGCCCTGCGGCACTTCATAGACCTTGAGCCAATACACGCGGCCGCGATTGGAGAAACACAAAATGTAATTATGGGTATTGGCGATGAACAGATTGTCGATGAAATCGTCTTCCTTGGTCGCGGTGGCCTGCTTGCCGCGACCGCCGCGTTTCTGCGCTTTATATTCGTCGAGACGCTGCGACTTCATGTAGCCGCCATGCGACAGCGTGACCACTACGTCTTCCGGCGCAATCAGGTCTTCCATGCTCATGTCCTGGGTGTGCGTGATGATCTCGCTGCGGCGCTTGTCGCCGAACTGCGCTTTCACCGCAACCAATTCGTCGTTGATGATTTGCGTCACGCGCTCCGGCTTGGCAAGGATGTCGAGCAGGTCGGTAATCTTGTCCATCACTTCGCGGTATTCGCCGACGATCTTGTCCTGCTCCAAACCGGTCAGGCGTTGCAGGCGCAATTCCAGAATCGCCTGTGCTTGCGCATCGGAGAGATGATAGCCGCGCGTCTTGCCCTTTCCTACCAGGCCGAACTCCGGTGCCAAACCTTCGGGACGCGACGCATCGCTGACACGGCTCAACATGTCTTCGACCAGCGACGAACGCCACGTCCGCGCCATCAGTTCGCGCTTCGCGTCTGCGGGTGTCGCCGCAGCTTTGATCAAGGCGATGATCTCATCCACATTAGACAACGCCACCGCCAAGCCTTCCAGAATATGGCCGCGCTCGCGTGCCTTGCGCAATTCGAAGAGATTGCGGCGCGTGACCACTTCGCGGCGATGACGCAGGAACGCATCGATCACCTGCTTGAGGTTGAGCAGCCTGGGCTGACCGTCAACGATGGCAACCATGTTGATGCCGAAACTGTCCTGCAACTGGGTATCTTTGTACAGCTTGTTAAGTATCACATCGGCGTTCTCGCCGCGCTTCAGCTCGATCACCGCGCGCATCCCGGACTTGTCCGATTCGTCGCGGATTTCGGAGATGCCTTCCAGACGTTTCTCGCGCACCATCTCGCCGATCTTGATCAGCAGGTTGGCCTTGTTCACCTGGTAGGGCAACTCGTCGATGATGATGGCCTGACGACCACCGCCCTTGTCCAAATCCTCGAAGTGGGTTCGTGCGCGCATCACCACGCGGCCGCGCCCGGTGCGATAGCCTTCCTTCACGCCGGCCAGACCGTAGATGAAACCTGCGGTCGGAAAATCCGGGGCCGGCACATATTCAATCAGCTGCTCGATATCCATGTCGGGATTCTTCAGCAATGCGAGACAGGCATCCACCACCTCGTTCAAATTGTGCGGCGGGATGTTGGTCGCCATGCCCACCGCGATACCGGAAGAGCCGTTCACCAGCAGGTTGGGGAAGCGTGACGGGAACACCAGCGGCTCGTGCTCGGAGCCGTCGTAGTTCGGCCCGAAGTCCACCGTTTCCTTGTCCAGATCAGCGAGCAACTCATGGGCGATCTTGGACATGCGGATTTCGGTGTAACGCATCGCCGCCGCGTTATCGCCGTCCACCGAACCGAAGTTACCCTGCCCGTCCACCAGCGTGTAGCGAAGCGAAAAATCCTGCGCCATGCGCACGATGGTGTCATACACCGCCGTATCGCCGTGCGGATGGTACTTACCGATCACATCACCGACGATACGCGCCGACTTTTTATAGGCTTTATTCCAATCGTTGGACAATTCGTGCATCGCGAACAGCACGCGGCGGTGTACCGGCTTCAAACCATCGCGCACATCAGGCAGCGCGCGTCCGACAATGACGCTCATCGCATAGTCCAGATAGGACTTGCGCATTTCTTCTTCGAGGCTGACGGGGAGTGTTTCTTTGGCGAATTGCTGTTCCATGAATGACCCAATATTGTTGCGAGTAATGACCGAGCCAACCAGCTGCCGGCGCAATAATCAAAGCGCGCATTTTAGCACAGCGACGCAACCCTAAACCACCCGCTTGATGACCCGGACTATTTGGCTAATGCACCGAGTTTTGGTACAGTCCCACCTCAATTTCAAAAGTAAAACAATCGTAGGTCGGGCTATGCCCGACAGCCTGATCCGGCGGGCATAGCCCGACCTACAAAATGCACGTTTAATCCAGAATCGGAATTAGCATCCAACTGTCCACCATGACCAACGCCGACCCCATCGAACTGGAAAAATTCTCGAAGCTTGCCCACAAGTGGTGGGATCCGAACAGCGAGTTCAAGCCGCTGCACGACATCAACCCGCTACGCCTGGACTATATCGACCGCCACGCCGGCCTGGCAGGCAAGACCGTACTGGATGTCGGCTGCGGTGGCGGCATTCTGTCGGAAAGCATGGCGGGACTGAACGCCAACGTCACCGGCATAGACCTGTCCGACAAGGCCCTTCAGGTCGCCGGGCTGCATCTGCTGGAAAGCGGCAAACAGGTCAACTACCGCAAGATCGCCGTGGAAGATCTGGCGGCTGAACAACCCGCCCACTACGATGTGGTCACCTGTTTGGAAATGCTCGAGCACGTGCCCGATCCGCACAGCGTGATTACGGCTTGCGCCAAGCTGGTCAAGCCTGGCGGCTGGATATTCTTCTCCACACTCAATCGCAATCCAAAATCCTATCTGCTCGCCGTGGTCGGCGCGGAATACATTCTTAACATGCTGCCGCGCGGCACGCATGATTACGCCAAATTCATCAAGCCATCCGAACTGGCGCAGTCCTGCCGCGATGCGGGGCTGAGCCTGGTCGACCTGATCGGCATGAGCTACAACCCGCTCACTAAATTCTATTCATTGGGCAAAAATACCGACGTAAATTATTTGATTAGTTGCCGTCGTGAATGACAGGACATTGAAAAAAGCCGTTCGGGCTGAGCTAGTCGAAGCCTGTCCTGAGCAAAGACTAAGGGCATGAACATTCACCCTTCGACACGGCCTTTAGTCCTGAGCAAAGACGAAGGATCAGGGCGAACGGATTTAGTTAAAGCTGTCCTGTTCGACTTGGACGGCACCTTCGCCGACACCGCGCCCGACCTTGCCGCCGCGCTTAACCACGCCCGCGCCGCGCGTCACCTGCCGCCGCTGCCAATCGAAGTGCTGCGCCCACAAGCTTCGCACGGCTCGCGCGGCCTGCTCAAGACTGGTTTCGGCATCGAGCCGGAACACCCCGACTACGACACCCTGCGCGACATCTTTCTCGACTACTACGCAAGAAACATTTGCGTGCATACGCAACTGTTCGGTGACACGGCAGAGCTGGTCGCCGAACTGGAACAGCGCGGCATCAAGTGGGGCATCGTCACCAACAAACCACGCCGCTTTACCGTGCCGCTGATGCAAGCCCTGGGCTATGCCGACCGCGCCGCCTGCCTGATCAGCGGCGACACCTGCGCCCATGGCAAACCGCATCCCGAGCCGATGCTCAAAGCCTGCGAAATCATCGGCGTTTCCCCGGCACAGTGCCTGTATGTCGGCGACGACCTGCGCGACATGCAGGCCGCCAATGCCAGTGGCATGCACGGCATCATCGCCAATTACGGCTACATCAGCGACGACGCCTCCGTCGAAAACTGGAAAGCGCACGGCAGCATTGATTCTCCATCTCATCTGTTACGCTATTTACAATTCCATAGCCTTAAACCCAGTAATATTCCAGAATAGCGCCGCAGCGGCGAAATTGCCTAGATCAGCGTCCAAATCAAGAGCAAAGTCCAAATAAGGAATAACTATGCGTGCCCGTAGAGTATTTCAAGTCATGCAACCATATCTGACAGCCATGGCAGTCATTACCATCGCAGGCTTGCTGGTATTTGCGATCTATTTCACCGAACTTGGTTTGCAATGGATCACGTTTCTGACCGGCATCCTGATAGCTTCGATTATCGGCATGGTAAGCCGCACATCACGCGCAGAGTGGATCATTGCCCGCCGCACGGCACAGTTAAAGTCTATCAAGGACAAACTGGATAAGGAAACTCAGCTCCGCAAAAAGTCCGTTGACGAGCACGAACAATCGCTTTCCCTGCTGAAACGCACCGAATGGGCCTTTGGACGCCTGATCCCGCATCAACTACTCGCGCTTTTGGAAAGAAACAGTATTCTCGACGTTAAACTGGGTGATCAAATCGAACGCAAGCTGACCGTCATGTTTAGCGATATCCGCAACTTCACCTCGCTATCCGAGAGCATGACTCCGCAAGAAAACTTTAACTTCCTTAATTCCTATCTCAAACAGATGGAGCCCATCATCGGTGCACACCGCGGCATCATCGACAAATATGTGGGCGATACTATCCTGGCGCTTTTCACCCAAGGTGCCGATGATGCCTTAGGCGGCGCAATCCACATGCTCGAAAAACTGGAGGAATACAATACCGGACGGGCGCGAGCTGGCTATACGCCGATCCAGATCGGAATCGGGCTTAACACGGGCCTGGTCATGATCGGCACGATCGGGGGCGAGAACCGTATGGAAAGCACCGTTATCGGGGATGCTGTCAATCTGAGCTCCCGCATCGAAGAAGCCACCAAGATTTACCAGACTCCGCTGCTGATCAGCCAGAACACGCTCTATGACCTTGCATCACCGGGAAAATACGACATCCGATTTCTGGATCGCATCCGCGTCAAGGGGAAAACACAACCGCTTTCCATCTATGAGGTTTTCGACAACGAGCCGATCAAGTTAAGGGATGGTAAACGCGCCACCAAGGCCAAGTTTGAAGCGGCGATTTCCTATTATCACTTGAAAGAAATTCCTCGCGCGAAGGAGTTGCTCAAGCAATGCATCGAGACGACGCCCAAGGACACGCCGGCTCAAATCTATCTGGCACGCTGCGAACAATATCTGGCCACCGGGCGCCACCTCTCCACTGGCGAACTGAATAACCACCTGGAATGGAAGGCTGCATTCCAGATCAACATTGATACGATAGATCAATCACACAGGTGGCTGTTCGAAAAAACAAATGAGTTCATATCAGCATCCATGGCCGTGGACAACCAGGCAATCAGCATATTATTTGCCAACCTTGCCAGCCACTTCAAGGAATGCGAGAGCAATGAAGCAGAATTGATGAGCCAATATGACTATCCATTCCTCAAGAGCCATATGCAAGAGCATATACGCTTTATTGAAAATTTCACGGCACTCAAGGAAGAAGCCGATGCGGGTAATTACGACCTTCCCTATCTGTCGTTTCGCACCCAGCTTCTGCTGTTTGACTGGTTTACCGGCCATATTGCCAAGACAGACCGGCACGCGGGACGTTTTATAAATACCGCAAGGTTTGGGCAAACCACGCCCCACTTCATCTTCACCCAGTAAAAAACCCTGATGGAACTTCTCGGCTATCTCACCCTCTGACTCTGCTACAATCTGCACCGTAGTAGGTTACAAAGCATTTCGAACCGGGGACGACTTGGCTTCGACGTGGGTTACAAAGCAGCGTAGGGCATACCGAGGACCCGCTACCTCGTAAATCAGCTGGAAAAAACTAGTCGCAAACGACGAAAAGTACGCTTTAGCAGCTTAGTCTGCTAGACCTCACACCATGCTGTCTGTGGAGTGGCTCGAAGCCGCAAGGCTGAGATGAGTGAGGTAAATTACACAGAATCGTGTCGGGCAGGGTCACTTTGCTCGAAGCTAGAAACAAGGTGACTCGTCCTTTACCAGCCCGCCGGTTGGCGTGTACGGGATTAAATTAAATAACATGGCTAAGTATGTAGAACTATCTGTAGAGGACTTGCGGACGCGGGTTCAATTCCCGCCGTCTCCACCAACAAAACAAAAAGCTCACCCCTTGCGGGTGGGCTTTTTGTTTTGATAGCGACACGATGGAAATTGAATTCGCGTCCGGTACGGATGCGGGATGAGCAGGGAATTCGAGCAGCACTGCTGCGAGCCTGCGAATGACAACGCGCATGCAGGCGCGTTGGCTGGCCTGGATGGCCTATTCCCACAACAAAGCGAGCGCAGCTCGCCAAAACAATTATGCTTCTTTACATTTGGATTCCCGAAACCAGCCGTTCACCAAGTGCGGCTATCGACACTGAGCTGCACTTGGTGAACGTAAAAAGCAAACTCTCAAAGTGTTAGCTCGATGCCAACCGACCTTGAAAACGACTTGGATACCAGACACCCAATCAGGTATTCTTCAAGACAGGCGTTGCATTTCAAATTTGAACCCGCGTTTTTTTGTAGCTTCAAACGCCTGATATTTTAATAAAGCGGATAGATTGGATAAGCAAATGAATAAGACTTATTTCAAGTCGAGTTGGAATGTTTCGGTTAAAACCTTAGGCACTATTTTACTGGTGACTCTTTTAGGATGCGGAGGGGGAGGCGGTGGCTCGGTCACCACGCCCCCTTCGGCATATACCGTGGGAGGTACAGTTTCTGGACTGAACGGTTCTCAGTTGTCGAATTCGGTTGTCTTGCAAGACAACGGAGGAAACGCTACAACTCTTACCGCTAACGGATCGTTTACATTTTCGGGAACCATTTCAAACGGCGCAACCTATGCGGTCACCGTGGCATCGCAACCTTCTGGCCAGAATTGTACGGTCACCAACGGTAGTGGCACCATCGTGGGCAGCAACATCACCAACGTTACTGTAAATTGTCAGGACAACAACTACAACGTCGGAGCTACTGTCACTGGTTTGGATCCCAGCACGAGCGTCGTTTTGCAAAGCAACGGAGGTAGTAACCTCACTTTCACTGCCAACGGTACCGCCAACTTCAACGCGACCGTGCCGAGTGGCTCCACCTATGATGTGACCGTCCTCACTCAACCAACTGGAGAAACCTGCACTGTTACCAATGGAAATGGCACCGTTACCAATGCGAACGTGGTGGCTTCTATTACCTGTAGCCTTAACACATATACCATTAGCCCTAACACGTATACCATTAGCCCTAACACGTATACCATCGGGGGGGTGGTTTCAGGACTTTCAACAGGCAATCAGGTTATCCTCCAGAACAACGGAGGAAACAGCACCGCAATTTCAGCCAATGGCTTGTTCGTATTTTCCACCGGTATCACGAATGGATCTACTTACGCGGTCGTCGTTTCGTCCCAGCCCACGGGCCAGAATTGCACGGTCTCGAATGGAAGCGGCACGGTAAACAACGCCGGCATCACCAATGTGGCGGTCGCCTGCTCGACCGTCTCGACTTCCGCTTACAACGTCGGCGCTATCGTCACGGGCTTACTCTCCAACACGAGCGTCGTTTTGCAAATCAACGGAGGTAGTAACCTCACTTTCACCGCCAACGGTACTGCCAACTTCAACGCGACTTTGTCTAGTGGTTCAACGTATGCAGTGACGGTGCTGACCCAGCCTACCAATGAAATTTGCACGGTGACCAACGGCAGCGGTACGATCTCCAATGCTAATGTGACCGTTTCGGTGGCGTGCGCTTCCAATGCTGCAAGCAATCCGGCAGGAACAGGAAGCGGGGCTCTGACGGCCGTTCCTACTGCGGCGGGGAACGTGATCCCCCTGGTGGTTGATGCGGGACCCATTACGGGAAGCCCAAGCATTAACGTCGGATACGTATCCGTTACTGTTTGTACTCCAGGAACTTCAGGATCTACCGCCGCTTGTCAGACGATTGACCATGTATTGCTGGATACAGGGTCTTACGGATTGAGATTGCTCAACTCCCAACTTTCTTCCAACCTGAACCTCCCCTCTGCTACCAACGTCAGCGGTCACGCGGTCGGTGAATGCATGGCGTTCGTCATCGGAGTGACATGGGGCTCGGTGCGTTTGGCGGACATTTATTTGGGCGGGGAAGTGGCCCGTTCGATCCCTCTCCAAGACATAGGTGATACTCCTGCTGGATACTCCGGCATTCCCTCTGATTGTAAAAACTCGGGAGCCATCCATGATACCCAGTCCACCCTCGGAGCCAACGGAGTTCTAGGGGTTGGAAATTTTGTGGATGACTGCGATGCGTGTTTGACCACGATCATTCCCGCGACTTATTACGACTGTACTTCTTCTGGGTGTACCAATTCCACAATAACGGTTCCACAGATGGTCAAAAACCCCGTGGCGGAATTCCAAAATCCGACAACTGGTGTGGTCCAAGATAACAACGGTGAAATGA
Source organism: Gallionella sp. (assembly GCA_003134595.1). GTDB lineage: Bacteria > Pseudomonadota > Gammaproteobacteria > Burkholderiales > Gallionellaceae > Gallionella. The sequence goes on from PLBS01000104.1 coordinate 9,417, forward strand.
TGACACTTCCTGCTGTTGGGTCGGGAGGATCCACTGGCATTACAGGGTCGGTGACGTTCGGAATTGGCACCCAAACGAATAATGCCCTGAGTGGAACTGTGTATGCGACAGACGTTTATGGCAATTTCATAACCAGTTACAAGAGTAAGACCATGTCCGGCAGTTATCTTGACAGCGGATCCAATGGGTTCTTCTTCAACGACAACACCTTGCACACCTGTTCGGATGGATGGTATTGCCCCACATCTCCATTGGCGTTGTCCGCAACAAATAGCGGAGCGAGTGGAAGCCCGAGCGGTTCGGTCAATTTCAGTCTGGTCAATGCTGACAACCTGTTTAACAATAGCAGCATCGTGGCGGGAAATATAGGGAGCTCCGGGTCCGCCGGATCGTTTGCCTGGGGGCTTCCCTTCTTCTATGGCCGCACGGTATTTACCGCCATTTCCGGAGCAAGCACTCCCGGTGGAGTGGGACCCTATTGGGCTTACTGATTGATCAAGAATTGAAACCGAAAAGGAAGCCGCGATGAATGCCATTCAAAAAGTGAACATGATTCAAAAACCGGCCACGAGCTTGACCAAGAGAATACTCCAGTTGGGGATGCTGTGGACGGCTACGGGCATGGGCTCGATTGCCCATGCTTCTTTGGGAGGAGATTCTTCCAGCATAGAAACAGACCGAATGGTCATGAGGGCGGAGAAAGCTGCAAAACAAACTCCGTCGTCCACTGGAAATTATACAGTACATGAAATCACCCTTCCTTCTGGCACATTGGTTCGGGAGTATGCGTCCTCGGCAGGGGTGGTTTTTGCGGTCACGTGGAAGGGTCCGTTCATCCCCAATCTACAGCAAATTTTGGGAGATCATTTCCAAACGTTGGTGGCACATCAAACCCAACAGAACCTGGCGGGCCATCGGTCTGTCAGCCACCACGTCGCCGACCTGGTGATTGAGTCCAGTGGTCACCCTCGCTCCTTTGTGGGTCGGGCGTATTTGCCAACTTCCATACCTGCTGGTATTACCCCTCAGGAGATCCAATAGGTTTCCTCTTCTGTCGACGTTCCAATTGTTCATCTGAATACGTGCTGAATGCATTGATGGTATGTTTCCAAGAAACCTGTGGCAATTTAGCACTAAGAGGAAAAACCGTGTCGAATGTCTCCTTTTGGCAGAAGCTGTGTCAAAACTCAGAAATTGCATTATGCACGCAACTTTTGATTCGTAGCATGACCTGCTCTTATTGGCACTCAGCGGCTAAAGCATCTTGTTATTACGCTGCCCGAAACCGGCAATTAGCAATTTGCATTAGATCCAGTTATTCAGATTGCAGCATAGCAGACCATGGCGAGATGCAGCATGCGTGTTAAATAACATGCGACACAAAACAGACGTTCACTTATGGAAGTTGTAGTCGGCGGCGATGACGAGCGCTGTATCAGCAGTCATCGACGCCGATGTTTTTCCCGAATGAATAATTCAGGATCGACCATGACGCCGTTCAGTACGACGCTCCAGTGCAGATGCGCGCCGGTGGCGCGCCCTGTTTTTCCGGAAAGCCCGATACGCTGACCTTTCCTGACCCGTTGTCCGACTTTCACATTGATCCGATCAAGGTGGCAGTACATGGTGATCAGCCCGTTGCCATGGTCGACAAAGATCGTTTTACCGTTGAAAAAATAATCATCGACCGCCAGCACCTGGCCTTGCGCGCTCGCCTTGACCGGTGTGCCGCGCGCGACCGCCACATCAAGGCCGACATGCGGTGAGCGCGGCTCTTCATTGAAGAAACGACGCAGACCGAAACGCCCGGCCAGTTCCCCCTGAACGGGAAGGATAAATGCCAGATCGGTATCCTGCGCAGCGCGCCAGTGGCGTTTCAGCTCCTGGATGACAGCGATCTCGCGGTCAGCGCGAGCCTCATCTGCGTCCGATAGTTGTACCTTGCTCTTGTCTTCAAGGGTGATGTGCTGCTCGGGGTAATCTTTGGTGTTGACCACGAAGTCCTGCGTTTTCGTTTCGCCACCAATTTGAACGCGCAGCTCATGCGAACCCGGCGTCATATCAAGCGACAGACCAACCACCGCGTACCATTGATCGTGATCGGATGTCACGAGTACAGGCTGATCGCCCAACCATGTTTGCGGCGTATCGGCACTGCTTGAAACGCTGCCGAGCGGAATGATCGCAACGCCGCCGGGTACATTGGAGGATTGCGGGAGGCTGGCATGGGCAAGCCCAGGGAAAACAAAGGCAAAAGCCAAAACGAACAGGGTGTATCGGAGGCAGACACGGAACGGGATGGCAACAAGCGTATGCATGGTTTGGAGCGACATTTACTGCGGAAATTATTGGCCGGTTGGTTGCATCATCTATCCTCAGCCTTTCATTTGCAAGCAGTCGCTCAACATTTGAGCTCAGGCGCCACGTCTTTTCTTCAGGGTTGAAATACCCGATCCAGAATCGACTCATACGGGAACGCGGCGCCGGGATCCACCTTGCGCCGCTGCGTTCTGTCGCAGGACAGTCGCGCGTGGTCGAGGTCGGAGTGACGCTTGATGCCATCGCGCGTGATGCCACGGCGCTGCTTGATGTCGCGGAGCAGCTTCACCAGCGACGCCAGTTGCGCGTCGGGAAACGGATCGCGCCCATCCCCCTCGTTAATCAGCTCGATGGCGATGGAACGACCGCTGTAGTGAAAAACGTGATGCACCATCTGGTCTTCGGGCACGCTGGCGCGCAACGTCCCATCCCGGTCTATCATGTAGTGGATGCCGAGTTTGTGATCCGCTTCTATCTGTCGCAGGTTTTCTGCCAGGGTGCCGGCTCCCACCCAAATGGGCTTGCCTGTCCCGGCATCACAGGTGGGGCCACCCGTCGAATGGATTACAACCATGTCGATGACTTGCGTACGAACATTGCCGGTGCGACGCGCCTCGGCATCACCGGCCGGAACAGTGAGCGCCGTCAGAACCAGCCCGATCACGGCCGATATTCTCCCCATGTTGCGGACTGCGTGCGATTCTGTTGAATAGGTCATCGACGCTTATGTTTAACCGGGATGAATAATTCGGGATCGACCATCGCACCGTTAAGTACGACGCTCCAGTGCAGATGCGGGCCCGTGGCGCGCCCAGTTTTTCCGGAAAGCCCGATACGCTGACCTTTGCGTACAGTGTCGCCGGTTTTCACGTCGATCCGCTCAAGGTGGCAGTACATTGTGATCAGCCCGTTGCCATGGTCGACAAAGATCGTTCTGCCGTTGAAAAAATAATCATCGACCGCCAGCACCGTGCCATGCGCGCTCGCCTTGACCGGTGTGCCGCGCGCTACCGCCACATCAAGGCCGGCATGTGGTGAGCGCGGCTCACCGTTGAAGAAACGATGCACACCGAAACGCCCGGCCAACCTCCCTTTAACGGGAAGGATAAAAGCCAGATCGGTATCCTGCGCAGCGCGCCAGTGGTGTTTCAGCTCCTGGATGACCGCGAGCTCGCGGTCAGCGCGAGCCTCATCTTCAGCCGATAGTTCTACCTTGCTCGTATCTTCAAGGGTGATGTGCTGCTCGGGATAATGTTTTGTGTTGACCTCGAAGTCCTGCGTTTTCGTTACGCCGCCCATTTTAACGCGCAGCTCATGCGGACCCGGCGTCACATCAAGCGGCAGCCCGACCACCGCGTACCATAGCTCGTGATCGGATGTGACGAGAACAGGCTGATCGCCAAACCATGTTTGCGGCGTATCGGCACTGGTTGAAACGCTGCCGAGCGGAATGATCGCGATGCCGCCGGGCACATTGGAAGATAGCGGGAGGCTTGCATGTGCAAGCCCAGAAAAAACAAAGGCAAAAGCCAAAACAAACAGGCCGAATCGGAAGCAGATTCGGAACGTGATGGCAAAAAGCTTATGCATGGTTCCTTCACGGAGCTCCGTTCTTTTCATAAAATCAATTGGGCTCCGTC
>PLBS01000104.1:13404-14995 GCA_003134595.1 Gallionella sp.
GAAGCGTGAAGCCAGCCAACACGACCTTTCCGAACCAGAGGGACTCGCCCAATGCGCCCTGTGAGGCGGCCGCGAACATCAACACGACCAGCAGCAGAGATGTCGGGATGGGAGTTCCCTCGAAGTACTTCACTTTATCTCCGCCCTCGGACATCACCTCGGTCGTAATGTTATAGCGCGCCAGGCGCGATACTCCGCATGCAACAAAATAGGCCAGGACAATACGGTCGTAAAAGCCCTGCATGCCGCAACCGTATGCAATCACGGCCGGGGCTACGCCGAAGGAAATGACATCGGCGAGTGAGTCAAGCTCACGACCCATTGCAGAAGTCTGCTGCCGCCACCGGGCAATCCGTCCATCCAGGACATCGAAGATCAAAGCGGCAACGACCAGCCCGCACGCAAAGTAGACGTGCCTGACATCGGTCGTTTGCAGGTATGTCAGCATAGAAAACAACGCCCCCGTGCCGCAGACCGCGTTTGCTAGTGTGAACCAGTCGGCAAGATGGAACTCGCGAATCATGGAAAAAGGCTTTTGCAGTTTACGTATCATCATGGCGCCCAGGTTTTAGCTGGACACATTGTACTCATATCACCGCTAATAGAACTGACAATCGAGTGGCGGCTATTCAGTGTTAAGGGGGCAGCATCGGAATTATTTTTGGGGCTTTTTCATTGCGCCGACACCATTGGATAATTTATTGATGCTAACACCTTTAGTTATGGACAGGCGGCTGCCCCTGTTTTTTGCTGTGATCTTATGTGAACGCTGAGAGCACTCATTAGGCTATTGCTTATCGGCAATATATTGCTAGAATGCCATATATGAGAGCGCAGCTCGTCATTAAAGACAGGATACGCAAAGGCAACGCATTGATCGAGCGGGTTGTCTGGGCTGTACCGGCACCCGTAAATGGCTGTTTGCATCATTTCAAGTATCGGCTGTACTGCGGGCAGAATGGCGCAACAGTGGTGCGCTATGACAATGAATCTGGCAAGTGTGACCATCGGCATCTGGGCAAAAACGAGCGTCAGCAAGCCTATCTGTTCACCACGCTGGAACAACTGATTATGGATTTCGAAGCGGATGTCATCCGCCTGTTAGGAGACAAGAATGAAAGCGATCATTGAACTGACCAGTTGGAAAACTTCACNNTCACAGGCTCGCGCCTTGCGCGCAGCCAAAAGAGCCGATGCGGGCAAGTCTGTCTCCGCAGACTACCACCTTGATTTCGATTCAATGGCGAACCTCTTCTCGGACATCACACCTGCGCGTATGCAAGTGATCAAAACCTCCAAGCAACTCGGCGCGCTCAGTGTTTATGCCTTGGCCCAGGCGTTGGGGCGCAACTACTCGAACGTTCACCGCGACGTGCGCAAACTGCTGGAGCTTGAGCTCCTGGCGCGCGATGAAAATGGGAAGGTTTATGTGCCGTGGAAAGATGTGGTGCTGAATGTTTCCCTGACGGGGGATTCGCTGGCTGCATGATCGCGTTACACCATCACTGCCCCTGTGCTATATCGCAGAAAAACTATTACGATGCTGACCCCAATGGCACTCAAAAGGTCATCAGGCGGTTTAGTCAACTCT
>PLBS01000089.1:0-9357 GCA_003134595.1 Gallionella sp.
GAGTTTTCACTGACGCACGCTCGCTGGGGTTGGCTGGATGCTGCGCAACATGGACTGATGCACATCATTCCGCGCTATTTTGTGGGCGATTCGCCGCTGACGCGCTGGTCCTGGCTGGATAAAGAAGTTTTTAAAGGCGAACAGACCGTCAAACTTTCTTACAGCGTACTGACGGGGCGATACCGCATTTCGCGCGGCGCGCTGTTCCAGAATTTTGCCAGTCTTGAAGATGCGTTAAACATGCTGGCCAGACAAAGCTCGACAGCCATTCCGGCAGAGTTGATGAAAAAGAATGGCAACTATATGGCGGCGGCGCGCCTGCGCCTGGACATTGCACAGTTGCCCAAGCCGTTGCAGGTGAACGCGCTGACCGACAATGATTGGACGCTCGATTCCGCCTGGTATCGCTGGGTGATCAGTCCGGCGGAAATCGCCGTACACAACGACGGCAAAACGGAGTGACGGCGCGGTGACTTATCTGATTTTCATTGGTGTTGCCGTTAGTGGCGCGTTGCTGTATTTGTTATCCAGCAGCAGCGCCAACACCGAGGGTTTTTCCATCAGTTATTATAGCTTGCTTGGATTAACCGGCTTGCTTGCGTCGGGTTTGATGGGGTTGGTCGGCTTTCAACTGTGGCGGTTGCGCACCAAGCTCAAGAACAGGGTGTTCGGCGCCAAGCTGACTCTGCGTCTGGTGTTGTTTTTCACGCTGATCGCGGTGCTGCCGGGCATTTTGATTTATGCGGTGTCAGTGCAATTCTTGGACAAGAGTATTGAGTCGTGGTTTGACGTGCGCGTTGAGAAAGCCCTGGAGGGCGGCCTCAACCTCGGTAGAAGCGGTCTCGACAATAGTTTGAAAGAACTTGCCAAAAAAACACAATTTACCGCGTCATTACTGGCGGAAAAACAGCCGGGGCAATATCAGCGCGCACTGGACCAGCTGGTGGATGAAGAGGTGGCACAGGAAGCGGCCCTGTTCACCGTCAAGGGAAAGTTGATTGCGTCTTCCTCGGGCGGCAACGTTCGATCGCCGGACCAGCCCGATGACGATTTGTTGCGCCTGACGCTGGACAAAGGCGAATACGCAGTGATTGATACCTTGCCTAACAGGGGGTTGACGCTGCTTGCGCTGGCGATGGTGAGTTCCAAAACGGCGGCGGGCGGGCGATACGTGTTGCAATTCACCCAGCCGGTGCCTAAGCAGATCGAGGCGGATGCCGAGACTGTGCAAGCGGTGTATCGCGATTATCAGGAACTGACGCTCTCCCGACTCGGGTTGAAACGGCTGTATGCGATCACTTTGACGCTGTCATTGCTGGTGGTGTTGCTGACGGCGGTATCCGCGGCATTTTTTCTCAGTGAAAAATTCGGATCGTCGCTGGAAGCGTTGGCGGAAGGGACGCGTGCAGTGGCACAAGGCGATTTCACCGAACAATATCCGATTCGCAGCAGCGATGAACTGGGCGCGTTGACCGGCTTGTTCAACCAGATGACGCGCCAGCTGTTCGAGGCGAAGCAGGCCAGCGAACACCAGCAGCGCGTAGTGGAAAGCGCCAAAGTACACTTGGAAAGCGTGCTGACCCACTTGTCTTCCGGTGTGCTGGCACTGGACCATGAATTGCGCTTGCGCTCGGTGAATACCAGTGCTGCGCAAATCCTTGCTGCGCCGTTGCAAGAGATGCAACGCATGTCGTTAAGTCAAATTGCCGAGAAGTACAGCCTGCTGAGATCGTTCTGCCAAACTGTCATGGATGCTTTTGGTGAAACCGGTAGCGGCGAATGGCAGCGGCAGATAGAACGCCTGAGCAGAAACGGTACCCAGATTCTGCTGATGCGCGGAACACGCCTGCCTCAAGGCGGGGAAGCCGGCTATGTGGTGGTGTTCGATGATATCAGCCACCTGCTGCAGGCAGAGCGGCAGGCGGCATGGGGCGAAGTGGCGCGACGACTTGCACACGAAATCAAGAATCCGCTCACCCCGATACAGCTTTCGGCGGAACGCTTGCAGCACAAACTCAGTGACAAGCTTGATGAAAGCGACGCGCAACTGTTGCGGCGAGCCACGCAAACCATCGTCAGCCAGGTCACCGCGATGAAAAATATGGTGAGCGATTTTGCCAATTACGCACGCGGCCCGGCATTAAAGCTGTCGCATCTGGAAGTGCACAAACTGATCAGGGAAGTGCTGGACTTGTATGAGACGAATGCCATTCTCACCGTATTGAAGCTGGATGCGTCGCAGAGCGAAGTCAACGGAGATGCGACCCGCTTGCGGCAGGTCATACACAACCTGCTGCAGAATGCGCAAGACGCGTTGCAGGGTGTCGCACAACCGCAAATAACACTGCACACCGAAACGCAAAACGGAGAAATTCATCTGTGGGTCGAGGACAATGGCGCGGGCTTTCCAGAGAGCGTGCTGTCGCGCGCCTTTGAGCCCTACATGACGACCAAGGCTAAAGGTACCGGATTGGGACTGGCAATCGTAAAAAAGATCGTGGAAGAGCATGGCGGGCACATCAACATTGAAAATAACGTGAGCGGCGGGGCACGAGTCAGTATCGTGCTGCCGCTGGTCGAGGAGACATAATGGAAAGCAAACAAATTTTGGTGGTGGATGATGAAATCGGCATCCGCGAGTTGTTATCGGAAATCCTGTTTGATGAAGGATATCAAGTTTATCTGGCCGAAAATGCCGAGCAGGCTCGCGCCTATCGGAATGAGCACGAACCGGATCTGGTGTTGCTCGATATCTGGATGCCGGATACCGATGGTATAACTTTGCTCAAGGAGTGGGTCGAACAGGAATTGCTGACCATGCCGGTGGTGATGATGTCGGGTCACGGCACGATAGAAACGGCGGTCGAAGCGACACGTATCGGTGCGGTGGATTTTCTGGAAAAACCCATTGCGCTGCAAAAGCTGCTAAGCACCATTGCTAAAGCAATCATGGATGATGCGCCCAAGCCGCAGACCCGGATTGTCGAGACGCAAGGCCAACAGATCGCCCTTGGCATCGATGGACAGGCGCTGCAAATTTATCTGCCGCTGGATTTACCATTGCGCGAAGCGCGCGACCATTTTGACGCGCTTTACTTTGACTATCATTTGCGCAAAGAACTCGGGAATGTCTCGCGGGTAGCCGATAAGGTCGGGCTGGAGCGCACCCATCTTTATCGCAAACTCAAGCAACTGGGCATTAAATTCGCCAAAAAGGGCGGAGCAGACGAATCCCAGTAGTAGAACCATATCCTCCGGCAGCAGCATGGCGGTTGCCCTAATCGGGGGGGTGCGGCATAATTACCGGCCCGAACCAATACAGGGTACCCTATAAACTCACTTTTACAGGGGTTCCTTCACATAACCAATCCCGCAGGGATGCTTTAAGAGGTAATAGGAAATGGCTGCAACGCGAAGCTTCACCCCGCCCAAATTCAACGACACAACCGGAGCAATCCGTATGCTGGCAGTGGATGCCGTGCAAAAGGCGAACTCCGGTCACCCGGGCGCGCCGATGGGTCTTGCGGAAATTGCCGACGTATTGTGGAACCGCCATCTGCGCCATAACCCGGCCAATCCCAAGTGGCCTGACCGCGACCGTTTCGTGCTGTCCAACGGCCACGGATCGATGCTGATTTACGCGCTTCTGCATTTGTCCGGTTACGACCTGCCAATCGAAGAACTGAAGCGTTTCCGTCAATTGCATTCCAAGACCCCCGGCCACCCTGAATATGGTTACACCCCTGGCGTGGAAACCACCGGTGGGCCGCTTGGCCAGGGCATCACCAATGCGGTGGGCATGGCAATGGCGGAAAAATTGCTGGCCGCGGAATTCAACAAACCCGGCCACGAAATCGTCAATCACCACACCTATGTAATCATGGGCGACGGCTGCATGATGGAAGGTATTTCCCATGAATCCTGCGCGCTGGCCGGCACGTGGGGCCTGGGCAAGCTGATCGCATTCTGGGATGACAACAACATTTCTATCGACGGCCACGTGGATGGCTGGTTCACCGACGACACCGCCAAGCGTTTTGAAGCTTACGGCTGGCACGTGGTTGCAGTGAACGGGCACGATCCCGAAGCGGTGAATGCCGCGATCAATGCCGGCAAGGCGGTGACCGACAAGCCCACCCTGATCTGCTGCAAGACCATCATCGGCATGGGTTCGCCCAACAAGGCCGACAGCCATGATGTGCACGGTGCCGCGCTGGGCGATGCCGAAGTGGCCGCGACACGGGAATTCATCGGCTGGAAATACCCTCCGTTCGAAATTCCCAAGCATGTGTATGAAGCATGGGATGCGCGTACCAAGGGTACCGGGCTGGAAAAGTTGTGGAACAACAAGTTTGCCGAATACCGCGCTGCCTTCCCGAAAGAGGCCGCCGAATTCGAACGCCGTATCAAGGGCGAATTGCCGGCTGACTGGGCGGCACATGCTGCCGAGGCGATCGCCAAAGCCAATGAAAAAGCCGAAACCATCGCTACCCGCAAGGCTTCGCAAAACGCCATTAACGCCTTGGCTCCGGCATTGCCAGAATTCCTCGGCGGTTCGGCTGACCTGACCGGTTCCAACTTGACCGACTGGACGGGTTGCAAGCGCGTTCGCGGCAACAGCATAGGCAACTACATCAGCTATGGCGTGCGCGAATTCGGCATGTCCGCCATCATGAACGGCATGGCCTTGCACGGCGGGTTATTACCATTCGGCGGCACCTTTCTGATGTTCTCCGAATATGCGCGTAATGCGCTGCGCATGGCGGCACTGATGAAATTGCGCGTGTTGTTTGTGTACACGCATGACTCCATCGGTCTGGGTGAAGACGGCCCGACGCATCAAGCAGTCGAGCAAACCGCGACGTTGCGTTACATACCCAATATGGAAGTATGGCGTCCATGCGACACGGTCGAATCCGCAGTGTCCTGGGTGGCGGCAGTGGAGCGCAAGGATGGCCCAAGCAGTTTGATTTTTAGTCGTCAGAATTTGGCATTCCAAAAACGCGATGCGACGCAAATCGCCAACATCCGCAAGGGTGCGTATGTGTTGTCCGAAGCTGCCGGCGGTAAACCAAAAGCGGTGATTATTGCTACCGGTTCCGAAGTGAACCTGGCGATGGAAGCGCAAAAAGCGTTGGCTGCCGATGGCATCAGCGTGCGTGTGGTATCGATGCCGTCCACCAGTGTGTTCGACAAGCAGAACCAAGCCTACAAGGACGCCGTATTGCCCAAGGGCGTGAAGCGCGTCGCGGTCGAAGCGGGCGTGACCGGTGGCTGGTATAAGTATGTGGGGCTGGATGGCGCTATCGTCGGCATGGATACTTTTGGCGAATCTGCACCGGCGCCCGAATTATTCAAGCACTTTGGTTTTACCGTAGACAATGTGGTGAAAGCCGTCAAGGGCGTACTGTAAATATTTTTACATAATCAGAGGGGAAAGAAAAATGTCTATTCGCGTAGGTATCAACGGATTTGGTCGTATCGGACGTATGGTGTTCCGCGCTGCGATAAAGGATTTTCCTGAAATAGAAGTCGTTGCCATCAACGACCTGCTGGAGCCTGCCTACCTGGCCTACATGCTCAAGCACGATTCAGTGCATGGCCGTTTCAAGGGTGACGTTTCAGTCGACGGCAACACGCTCATTGTCAATGGCAAGAAGATCCGCCTGACTGCTATTAAAAACCCTGCTGAACTGAAATGGAACGAAGCCAAGGTTGACATCGTGGTTGAATGTACCGGCTTTTTTCTGACCAAGGAAACCTGTCAGGCACACATCGATGCGGGTGCGAAGAAGGTCATCCAGTCCGCGCCATGCAAGGACGACACCCCGATGTTCGTGTATGGCGTGAACCACAGCAAATATGCCGGCGAGAAGATTGTCTCCGCTGCGTCCTGTACCACCAATGCGCTGGCTCCGGTTGCCAAGGTATTGAACGACACCTGGGGTATCAAGCGCGGTCTGATGACCACGGTGCACGCTGCTACTGCTACCCAGAAAACCGTTGATAGCCCTTCGAATAAAGATTGGCGTGGTGGTCGTGGCATCCTGGAAAACATCATCCCGTCGTCCACCGGAGCTGCTAAAGCCGTTGGCGTGGTGATTCCTGAACTGAACAAGAAGCTGACTGGTATGGCCTTCCGTGTACCGACTTCCGACGTGTCCGTGGTTGATTTGACGGTCGAGTTGAACAAGCCCGCGACCTACGACGAAATTTGCGCCGCGATGAAGAAGGCCTCTGAAAGCGGCCCATTGAAAGGTGTTCTTGGATATACCACTGACAGCGTTGTTTCAACCGATTTTCGCGGTGAAACCTGCCCGTCAGTATTTGATGCCGGTGCGGGCATTGCGCTGGATCCAACCTTTGTCAAGGTCGTGGCCTGGTACGACAACGAGTACGGCTATACCTGCAACTTGATGCGTATGGTGGCTCATATTGCAAAATAATACAGCTTGTAGCCGGTAGCTTGTAGCCGGTAGCTTTAGATGTCGCGCGCGACGCGCGCATTTATGGCTACTCGCTACAGGCTACCAGCTACCAGCTCCGTTCAGGAGAAAAATATGTCTGTTATCAAAATGACCGATTTGAATCTCAAGGGTAAACGCGTCCTGATTCGCTCGGATCTTAATGTCCCTGTCAAAGATGGCAAGGTGACCTCCGATGCGCGAATCACGGCCTCGATGGCGTCCATCAATTTTGCGCTGAAAGCCGGCGCACGTGTGATGGTGACTTCCCACCTGGGTCGTCCCGAAGAAGGCGTTTACTCCGAAGAAAACTCGCTCAAGCCCGTGGCTAACGTCATCGCCAACAAGCTGGGCAAGCCGGTGCGCCTGATCAAGGATTGGGTAAATGGCGGGTTCAATGTTGCCGAAGGTGAATTGGTGTTGCTGGAAAATTGCCGCTTCAACAAAGGCGAGAAAAAGAGCCTGGAAGAAACGGCGCGAAAATACGCCGCGTTGTGCGACGTGTTCGTGATGGATGCATTTGGCACGGCACACCGTGCCGAAGCTTCGACACACGGCGTGGCGAAATACGCACCGGTAGCCGCTGCAGGCATCTTGCTGACCCAGGAACTGGAAGCGTTGACCAAAGCCCTGCTCGATCCAGCCCGTCCGATGGTGGCTATCGTTGGCGGTTCCAAGGTTTCCACCAAGCTGACCGTGCTGGAAAGTCTGTCGGAAAAAGTCGATCAACTGGTGGTCGGCGGCGGTATCGCCAACACCTTTCTCAAGGCGACCGGCCATCCGGTCGGCAAGTCGCTGTGCGAAAACGACCTGGTTCCTACCGCTCAGGCATTATTGGAGAAAATGTCCGCGCGTGGCGCGAGCATTCCGATCGCGACTGACGTCGTGGTCGGCAAGGAAGTTCCCTTCCTGCCTGGCAACGAAAACACCCCGGCGATTCTGAAGTCGGCGCATGACGTAGCCGATGATGAAATGATTTTCGATATTGGTCCCCAGTCGGCACAAGAGATAGTCGACATCATCATGAAGGCCGGCACCGTGGTGTGGAATGGCCCGGTCGGCGTATTCGAGTTCGACCAGTTCGGCGAAGGCACCAGGAAGATCGCGATGGCGATTGCCGAAACCAAGGCTTTCACTCTGGCGGGCGGGGGCGACACCATAGCGGCAATTCAAAAGTACGATATTTTCGACAAAGTATCTTACATCTCCACCGCTGGCGGAGCGTTTCTGGAGTTTCTCGAAGGCAAAAAATTGCCGGCAGTAGAAATTCTTGAACAACGCGCCAGTCAATAAAATATAGGAAAACATGCTGCGTAGAACCAAAATTGTCGCAACGTTGGGACCTGCTTCCAACGATCAAAAAGTGCTGGAACAAATGATACGTGCCGGAGTGGATCTGGTCCGGATGAATTTCTCGCATGGCTCCGCGCAAGACCATATGAAACGTGCCGAAACCGTGCGCGCTGCGGCCAAAACCTGCGGGCGCACAGTGGGCATATTGGCCGACCTGCAAGGCCCAAAAATTCGCGTGCGAAAATTCGAGAATGATAAGATCATCCTGAATAACGGTGATACTTTCATCCTGGATGCCGCACTGGATGGGCTGGGCAATCAACAGCGCGTGGGTCTCGATTACAAAGAGCTGCCCAACGATGTCAGTGCGGGTACGGTATTGTTGCTCAACGACGGCATGTTGGAATTTAATGTTACCAAAGTCAAAGGCGCGCAAGTCATTTGCAAAGTGGTGCGCGGCGGAGTGTTATCCAACAACAAAGGCATCAACCGCAAGGGTGGTGGCCTGACCGCACCCGCCTTGACCGAAAAGGACAAGGAAGACATCAAGACCGCTGCATTGATCAAGGCGGATTACCTAGCGGTGTCCTTCCCGCGCACCGGCGATGACATGCGCCTAGCGCGTGACTTGATGCACGCAGCGGGCGGCAAGAGTATGCTGATGGCCAAGATTGAGCGCGCCGAAGCGATTACTGCGTTGAGCGATATCATTGATGCATCGGATGCCATCATGGTGGCACGCGGTGATTTGAGCGTGGAAGTCGGCGATGCCGCTGTGCCGGGGTTGCAAAAACGCATGATCAAAATGGCACGCGCGAAGAATCGCCTGGTGATTACCGCCACGCAAATGATGGAATCGATGATCACCAACCCGATCCCGACCCGCGCGGAAGTGTCGGACGTGGCCAATGCGGTATTGGATGGCACCGATGCGGTGATGTTGTCGGCAGAAACTGCGGTGGGCGATTATCCGGTGGAAACCATCGAGGCTATGGCGCGGATCTGCCTCAAGGCCGAAGCCGAAACTGAAGATCGCGCGAATGACCGGCGTACCACCGAGCAAAAGTTCACGCGCATCGATCAATCTATCGCCATGTCCGCACTGTTCGCCGCCTCGCACCTCAAAGTAAAAGCGATTGTCGCATTGACACAATCCGGCTCGACCCCACTGTGGATGTCGCGCATGAATGCCGGTGTGCCTATCTTTGCGATGACGCCGTTGAGCGAAACCTTGAGCAAAGTGACATTGTTTAGCGGCGTGCATCCGATCGCTTTTAAAAGCAGTTCAAAAGACCACGACCAAGCGTTGCGCGATGCAGAGGAAGAGTTAGTGCGCCTGAAATTGGTTGAAAAAGGCGACTTGATGGTGATGACCATCGGTGAAGCGATCGGTCAATCCGGGCACACCAACACCATGAAAATCGTCAAAGTCGGCGATCATCACAAGCACTAATGGCAGAGTAAAACATTTATTGGAATTAAGGTAACCTCTAAAAATTCAGAGTTCGCCCAAATGCAAGGCGCGGAAATGGGGTAAGCAGGCAAGCCGCGTAGCGGATGCTCGCAAAAAATTTCGCCGCGCCACATATGGGTTATATGT
>PLBS01000089.1:9366-15258 GCA_003134595.1 Gallionella sp.
TGAAATGTGGATTTTTAGAGGTTATCTTAAACTGTGACCCCCGATTTTTGGAAGGTAACACCCGGTTTTGAATTTTTAATCAGGAGAAAAAAATGGCTTTAGTATCTTTGCGTCAACTACTCGACCACGCTGCGGAAAACAGCTACGGCTTGCCCGCATTCAACGTGAACAACCTGGAACAGGTCAAAGCAATCATGGAAGCGGCGGATGAAGCCAACAGTCCGGTGATCATGCAAGGCTCTGCCGGCGCACGCAAGTATGCCGGTGAAGCGTTCCTGCGCCACCTGATCGCGGCGGCGGTGGAAACTTATCCGCATATCCCGGTCGTCATGCACCAGGATCACGGTGCATCCCCGGCGGTGTGCATCAACGCCATCCGCAGCGGCTTCTCCAGCGTGATGATGGACGGCTCGCTGAAAGAAGATGCCAAGACCCCTTCCTCGTTCGAATACAACGTGGATGTCACCCGTCGCGTGGTGGAAATGTCGCACGCGGTGGGCGTGTCGGTGGAAGGCGAACTGGGTTGCCTAGGCTCGCTGGAAAGCGGTATGGGTGAAAAGGAAGACGGTCACGGCGCGGAAGGCGTGCTGACCCACGACCAACTGCTGACTGACCCTGAAGAAGCTGCCCAGTTCGTGCGTCAAACCGGCGTGGACGCATTGGCCATCGCCATTGGCACCTCGCACGGCGCATACAAGTTCACCCGGCCACCGACAGGCGACACCCTTGCGATTGGCCGCGTCAAAGAAATCCATGCGCGCATCCCCAACACGCATTTGGTGATGCACGGTTCTTCTTCCGTGCCGCAAGAATGGTTGAAGATCATCAACGAATTCGGCGGCGATATGGGTGAAACCTACGGCGTGCCGGTGTCAGAAATCGTCGAAGGCATCAAGCACGGCGTGCGCAAGATCAACATCGACACCGACCTGCGCATGGCATCGAGCGGAGCGGTGCGTCGTTACCTGGCACAAAACCCCAAGGACTTCGACCCGCGCAAATTCCTGGCGGTGTCCACCAAGGCAATGAAGGAAATTTGCAAGGCGCGCTACGAAGCTTTCGGTTGCGCCGGTCAAGCGGCCAAGATCAAGCCGATCTCGCTGGACGCGATGGCAGGCCGCTATGCCAAGGGTGAATTGAAGGCCATAGTCAAATAAGCCGGAGCATTCGGCAGCAAAACGAAAGCGACCTTCGCAGCTTGTGTAAAAATTCTGCCGGAATGCAAAACGCCTCACTTCGGTGAGGCGTTTTGTTTTGGGATGCCGCTTTCAATTCTTAATTGTAAACGCCAACTACCCCTACCCTGCTTATCGCGCAGCCAAGCTGCGTTCCTACCTGGCGGCCTTGAATGTCGGGGTTTGCGTTGCTTACCGCCAGCCTGCGAGCCAGCGGTTATACAACCTGTTTGATGGTTTTAAATAAAACCCCCGACTTTGCGAGTCAGGGGGGTGAAGTGTGAGGCACGGAACACAGCAGGATCAGCGCTGCATCTAGGTTATGGAATCAGCTCGCGCCATTGCATCCTAATCCCGGCAAAGTTGGAATTTCCGATATTAAATACCGGTTGAACAGGTGGTATCGTGGGCGTCGGATTGTCAGATGTGACGACCTCCACAACAGGCTTTCCGCCGATATACAGGATGTTCAAACCGACGATCGAGGCATCAAATTGCAAGGAAACATTTTGATTCTTACCAGTGGCGGTTCCCCCTGATCCGGAAGTGTCCTGGGGCGGCGAGCCATCCGCGTAGTAGAAAGAGTTGAGCCATCCCTTGCCGCCTGGCGAGCAGACCGAAGACCCAGGAACGATCGTTGGCACCAGTAACGTTCCCAACACCAGCCTGCCGTCAATGTTTACACGTTCCCCGATGACCGGGAAATCGACATACCAGCCCAGGCCGGTGCCGAAGTCTACCGGGTTGCTCGTTCCTGTCCGGATAACATTACCATTGGCGTCGGTCGTCTGGGTCAACGTCTGCTGGACAAGTGTTGAGCTATTTCTCGGGCTGCCCCCAGGGTTGGTCAGCGTCGGTGTCGGTGTCGCATAATCATCCTTGATTGCATACAGGCTCTGCACCTGAATAGAACTAGCGTTAGTAGTACTAGCATCACTTTTTTCCAGATATTTTCCCGTCCCGACGAATACGACGTGATGACCATTTACGTCGCCAAGTATCGGAGAAGCGGTAACGGGCTGGGCAACACCGGAAGGGTCCATCAGTGTCGCGAACAGCAGAGGATTAACCCCGACTGAAGCGGCAGCATTAATGTCGAAGCGCCATACATTCCCCAGCAGATCACCACCGTAGGTATAACCCGCCACATTGCTAGCGGTGGAATTATTCCTGGTGACGATTTTGGCCAGTCCGTTCGGAGTGGCAGGGGAACCGGCAGGGGAACCGGCAGGGGTAACGGCAGGGGTAACGAAATTATTGATGATCGCGCCTGTGTGTGCGTCCAGCTCGTAAAGATGACCCCGGCCGTCACCGGTTGGAGAGTTGTTCGTGACCCCGTCGCTGCTGAGTGTGCCATTGTCGTAACCGGACGTGATGAGCACCACCCATGAATGATCTGCCTTCTCCGTGATGACGGGGAGGCCGAAAGTATAGCCAAGATTGGCATTCTGGGTCGGAGTGAATTCCCACAGCAAAATGGGTGCAGTAGGAACAGTGATGTCCAGCGCATAATATTCGCGCCCCCCGGCGTTCAGGCCGCCCACCAGGATGGTGCGCCATTCCGGCGCTCCGCTCGGGCAAGACGACGTGCAGTAATAATCCGAGATGAGCGGGCTGCCGTTGACAAAATTGACATGATTGAGGTCGTAGTTCGTATCGGCCAAATGCCACATGTTGGGTATCACCACGCTCGGCACGAAAGCCCAAGCCTCCTCACCGCCGCAGTACTGGCCAGCAACAGCACCGACTACGCATGTAGATACAGCTGGTGGAATTGCTGGAACTTTATCCTGAGCGTAAAAGGCGTGCAACATGCCGTCGTTGGTACCCATGTACACCATTCCGATCCGGCTGGCCTGCGCAGAGGCGAAAGAGCTATAACCCGTGTCGGCATAATTGAAGGTGGGCGCGGCGATATAGGATGGCTGGGATTCCAGCGCATCCCCCAGCACGGCTTCGCGATGACGATATATCCGGTTATCGACAGCGCCGACCAGATTGGCTTTGTCGGTATCGTAGCCATGCTGACCGCGGAGGTAATTGACCAGGTTTGCGCCCGGCGCAGCAGCTTGTTGCGTCGGGGTCAGCATAGGCCACTGGCTCAGCGTATTGATATGTGCGGCGGAGAAGTTAGTCGGATTAGCAACAGCGTATGCGGCATCAAAATTGATGAGACTGGTGCCGGTACTGTTGGCGGTGTAAATCGTTCGCGTGTCACTGTTGGGAGTGGGCACCTGCTGAGGCAGTTTACCAGTACAGGACAGCGGCATCGGTATCGTGCAAGTGTTGGCGAGCGCATCAAACACGCCTGGAGATGAGCAGTTCGCAGCCGTTGAGGGCGTGACGCAATATTCGGCGATGCTGTTTCCGGAACCGACGACACTCACATTGCCCGGCGCCAGGCAAGGGGTTGCCGCGATGTTCTCGACACACCAACTTGCGTCTGGGCTGATCACACCGGTATCCGTGGCGATGGTTCGCGCTTCCAGGTTGCCTATCCATTTCATCGTGGTATAGCTGGCGACGAAGGCAACGTTGTTGCCGGCAACCGGATTCAGCGTGCTGGTGGCCGCCGCCGCAGCGGCGCCTACCCGGGCGGTGATGCTCGACAGCGCGCTGGTCAGGCCATCGGACAGCGCAGCCGGGTCGGTGGCGCTGAAATAAGTGCCGCGCCCGTTGACTGCCGCATGCCACAGGTCATCGATGTTGTTGATTGAACCCGAAGCAGGGACTGGCCAGTTGCAGACCGTGCCGCTCGCTTGCCATGAGCAGATTGGCGGTGTTGTGGTCGAATCGGCCAGGATACCATTCGGATTATTTGGAGAAGCAACGGTAAAATAATCGCCCGTCGTATCCTTCGCATAGTCCTTCGACGTGTAAGCCATCCTGCCGCGCGCGCCCAGGCCAAGCGTGTAGGTAGTCAAATGCTGATTCAGGTTTTTGTCCCCAGGGCTGGAAAATACGTCGTTCGAACATACATCGGGGTTCCCCAATGGGAAATCGATGCTGGCAGCGCCGTTGCAGTTGGCCAGCGAGGCATCACGCAGATCGGTCTGGTAGTAATACATCGCCACATCCGCGAGGGTATCACTGGTGCCCCCGGCTACATTGGAGCAGGTCGTGGTTATATAGTTCGGCGGGCCGCTGTTACCTGGGATACAAATGACATTGTTGGCCGTCGACAGCGTTATCTTGTTGCAGGCTGTCGCTGTATAGTTGTTCGACGCGCTGGCAGTAACAGCAATACACGAGCTTACCAAGGTCGGCATCTGGGGCGTATTCGTCGTGCAAGAGGTTGTCATGCAGCTGGCGGCGGTAAATGGGCTGGTGCATGAGGACGTGCCAGCCGTGCAGGACGATGTGGGATTCGGGCCTGTTACAGTCACGACAGGATTCATGCAGTACACAGTCTGGCCGTTCGTGGGGCCTGAATTGGTGCAGGAAGGCGCGCCGACCCAGCCGGTGTCGGTGGGGGCAGGGCACGTCACAGCGGTTGCCACTGTGTAGCTGGGTGAGGAAGACGGGGCGACGGCTGTGCAGGAGGCACTGTTGGCCGTGGTCGATGCAGAGTATTGGCAATCCGTTCCGCTCGCGATGTTCCATGTGCCCGCACCCGAGCTGTAGTTTACGGTGCAGGAAGACACCCCGTCCGTCCAACTGGCGGGCCAGTTGTACTGGCATTGGTCGTTGGTGCCAGGAGTACACGTAGCAACGTTCGTCCAGCCAGACCAAGTGCCGGAAGCCGAGGGACAAGCCGTCACGACATTGCCGCTGGTGTCGGCAGTGCTCGACACTGAATTAGAAGTCCAATTGATCGAACAAGCCGCGTTCGAAGTCACATAAGACGATGTTCCCGTGCCGACAGGACACCGTACGGTTGTCCCATTCCCTGGGCAGGTGGCAGACGCACCAACAGCCGCTGCCCCGGACCAGGTAACGGAAGTCGGGCAAGCCGTCACGATATTGCCGCTGGCATCGGAAGTGCTCGCGACCGTTGCAGATGTCCAATTGATCGAACAGGTCGCGGACGGCGTAGCCAGATAAGAGGTCGTTGTGCTGCCTGCCGGGCACTGGATGGTGGCGCTCGGGGTACAGGTTTTGCTGGCGCCGATAGCCGCCGCCGTAGACCAGGTGCCGGAAGTCGAACAGGTTGTCACGTTGCCGCTGGCATCTGCGGCGCTCGATGATGTGGCGCCATTGAAGGTATTGGAACAGGTCGCCGTAGGAGAAGCAAGATAAGCCACCGCGCCGGCGTTCGAACACTGCACGGTTGTCGCATTCCCTGGGCAGGTGGCAGACNNCGGAAGTCGGGCAAGCCGTCACGATATTGCCGCTGGCATCGGAAGTGCTCGCGACCGTTGCAGATGTCCAATTGATCGAACAGGTCGCGGACGGCGTAGCCAGATAAGAGGTCGTTGTGCTGCCTGCCGGGCACTGGATGGTGGCGCTCGGGGTACAGGTTTTGCTGGCGCCGATAGCCGCCGCCGTAGACCAGGTGCCAGAAGTCGAACAGGTCGTCACGTTGCCGCTGGCATCTGCGGCGCTCGATGATGTGGCGCCATTGAAGGTATTGGAACAGGTCGCCGTAGGAGAAGCAAGATAAGCCACCGCGCCGGCGTTTGAACACTGTATGGTTGTCGCATTCCCTGGGCAGGTGGCAGACGCACCAACAGCCGCTGCCCCGGACCAGGTACCGGAAGTCGGGCAAGCCGTCACG
>PLBS01000015.1 GCA_003134595.1 Gallionella sp.
GACCTGATTTCCGACATTACCGAACAGACCAATGTGCTGGCGTTGAATGCGGCGATTCAAGCGGCTTCCGCCGGTGAAGCCGGGCGCGGATTCTCGGTGGTGGCGGAAGAGGTGCAGCGTCTGGCGGAACGTTCCGGCGAAGCGACCAAGCAGATCGGGGCGCTGGTGAAAACCATTCAGGGTGATACACATGACGCGGTGGCGGCGATGGAAAAGAGCACCCTGGGTGTGGTGGAAGGAGCCAAGCTGTCTGATGTGGCCGGTCAATCGCTGCGAGAAATTGAACAGGTATCGAACGAACTGGCGGCGCTGATCAACAGTATTTCGACATCCACGCAAGTACAGACCGACATGGCCAGCGAAGTGGCGAGCGTGATGCAAGACATTCTGCAAATTACAGTGCAGACCACGGAAGGTACGCGTTTAACAGCTAATTCCATCGCGCAGTTGACCGGCCTGACATCTGACTTGAGAGGTTCGGTAGCGGGCTTTAAATTGTAATAACGTTAAATTGTAATTCTGGCCAAACCCCACACGACCAACCGCAAATGACCAACAGCGCACAATTTGATCGCAACACGCTTGCCGCAGTGAAACCCGGCGTGGACGGCTCGCTGGCCGAGATCAGTGCGCAGATGGAACTGTATCTTGGCGCTCCCGCAGATAACGAGACGGCTTTGGAGGTGGTGCGTTCCGAGTTGCACCGTTTGTTGAGCGTGCTAAAGATGGTTGGCCTGGATGGTGCGGCGGTATTTTGTGCCGAGCTGGAGCTCACCCTGAGCGAGCTTGCAACGAATCCGAAACAAGTTTCCGCGATGCATCGCGATGTGCTGCGCCGCGCCTTGTTCGGTATCACACACTACCTCGACACGCTGGCCAATGGTGCGGATAACGCCGCGCTACGCCTGTTCCCGCAATATCAGGAGTTGCAGCAATTGCGCGGCTTGGAGATGTCGTTCGAACTGGATCTGTTTTATCCCAATCTTGACGTGCAATTGCCGCAACAGGTATTGAACTTGCCTGCCCAGAGTGATGCGATGGCGCGCCTCAAGATGTTGCGCAGCCAGTATCAGCAAGGCTTGTTGAAGTGGCTGCGTCAGGACGATGTCGCTGCCTCAGCGCAACAGATGCAACAGGCGTTGGATGGTGCATTGCGCTGTGCGCCACAGGATGGCAGCCGCGCGTTCTGGTGGATAGGCTATGGCTTGCTTGATTGCCTGAAGCTTGGCGGGTTGCCTCCCGAAATGAATGTGCGCAAGTTGCTGGGCCGCATAGACCAGCAACTGCGCGCGGTAGTCGAGGGTAAGGTCGGTGATGTAAAGCCGGTTCTGAACGAGATGCTCTATCTGATCGGTAACAGTCACGCCGTGAGTGAGCAGGTGGAGGCGATCAAGCAGGTTTACGCGTTGGATCAATACTTGCCCGAACTTTCGGCCCTGTCGCCCGGCGAAGTGGATCAGATGCTCGGCATCATGCGCGACCAATTGCGCGTTGCCGAAGAAAGCTGGGAGCAGTGCGCGCAAGGTGACAAGACGGCATGCGAAAAATTTATCAAATATGCCGAACAGATGGCCTTGCAGAGCGACAAGCTCGACCGCGATGTCCTGCAGTATCTGACCAAACAGATTCAAGTGTTGTCGCAGTATGCGAGTTCGCCGGAGCACGCGCGGCCCATCGCTATGGATATGGCGATGGCACTGCTGCTGCTGGGTAGCGGTATAGAGAACTACCGCCGTATCGGCAGCGGCTTTCAGGAACAGGCGCGCATCCTGTCCGAGCGTATGCAGGCTGCGGTAAAGCAGCAACCGGAGGACACGAAACGGC
Source organism: Gallionella sp. (assembly GCA_003134595.1). Taxonomy (GTDB): domain Bacteria; phylum Pseudomonadota; class Gammaproteobacteria; order Burkholderiales; family Gallionellaceae; genus Gallionella. The sequence goes on from PLBS01000015.1 coordinate 1,825, forward strand.
TGACCGAGTTGGTTGATCTGCATTACCAGCTGGAACAGCGGGGCGACGTGATGGGTCCGCTGGCCAACGAAATGCTGGTGAACCTCCAGCAAGTCGAGCAAGGGTTGAACGCCTTTTTCAACAGTGCGGCCAAGCGTGACGAGTTGCCTGAGTTGTTGCGTTTGTTGAGCCAGATACAAGGCGGTTTGCGTATTTCATCCCTGCTTCATGCGGAACAATTGCTGACATCCATTCAGAATAATGTCCGTCGTTTCACACAGCGTGACGATGCTCTCAGGCCGGCAGAAAGGTATGCGTTGGCCGATGCGATGAGCGCGCTGGAAAACTACATGCAACATCTGACGCATGGACAGGCAGGTGATGTTTCGCGACTGCAGGCGGCATTGGTCGAAATGGTCAAGCTGGATCAAGCCCCAGAACCAGCGGCAATCGCGCCAGCTGAACCAGCGAAGGTTTTCGCGCCGATGGCAATCGTTACGGTTGAGCCACCCCAGGTTTCCGTGCCGATGGCAATCGTCCCGGTTGAGCCGCCGCAGGTTTCCGAACTGGCAGCTAGCGCTTCATTTGAGCCGCCACAAGCTCCCGCGCCGATAGCAACTGTCCCGGTCGAGCAGGTTTCCGAGCAGATGGAAATCACTCCGCCACAGGTGTCTGCAGCGGTGGCAATCGCGCCAGTTGAACCAGCGAAGGTTCCCGCAGCGATACAGCGTCCGTCAGACGAAGACCAGGAGTTGCTCGATATATTTCTGGAAGAGGCGCAAGAGGTATTGGGCACCATGCGCTCCAATCTGGAGACTTGCCAATTACACCCCGACAGTCACGAACCATTGGTGACCATCAGGCGTGCTTTCCATACTCTCAAGGGCAGCGGACGGATGGTCGGCTTGACCGATTTGGGCGAGGTTGCGTGGTGTGTCGAGCGCGCCATGAACAAATGGTTGCAGGACAACAAAACGGCCACGCCGGGGCTGCTGAACTTGATCAAAGCGGCAGTGCAGTCTTTTGCCGGCTGGGTGGATATGCTCAGCAAGCAAGGTGAGGCGATCATCGAGGCGGATGAACTGATAGCTGCTGCGCAAAAAATCGAGAATGGCCTCGATTCAGAAATGCGACTGACCGCTTCGTCGGCCAGTGCATTGCCTGCCTTAGTCACAGACTCTGGACTGGTTTCAACAGCCCCATCCGTACCCGCCACAACGCCTTCAGAAAAGGTTGTTGTGACAGGCGAGGCCACTTTGTCCTCCCCGGCGTTGTTCAATATTGCCAGTGCTGAGGTAAAGCAAAATATCGCGGTTTTGCATCAACAGCTTGATGAGTTGCGCACGGCAGTGCCGCCGGTGGTGCAATATGATTTCATGCGTGCTGCGCACACGCTGGCGGGGGTGAGTCGCACCATGGGATTTGCTGCTGTGGTGGAGCTGGCCTACGCCTTGGAAGGCTGGTTGCAGGCGCGCTTGGAGCAGCTATTCACGCTGAGCGACGGTCAATTGCAAATGCTTGAGCAATCCATCGTCGCGCTGGATGGAATGATACAGAGCATTTGCGACAAAGAAATGCCGCAGATGCGCAGTGATCTGGTTAATCAGCTGCTGACCGACAAGGATAATCTCAGCGAGGCAGCCCTGGAGCTGGCCAGCGAGGAACTAGCCAGCGAGCCGGAACAAGCTTTGCAGTTGGAGGCATTTGCTCCCCTGGCGCAGCAAGCCGAAGCGGACAAGCCTCAAGCGCGCGACGAGGTGAAAGAGCGGCTGTTGACCGATAAAGACAAGCTCGGCGGGGCGGTCGCAGAGCCGGCCAGTGCGGCAGAAAGCGTGTTGCAGCCAGTCGTGCTTACCATAGCCAAGCAGGTTGAAGCGTATGCCGAAGCGGACAAGCCTCGAGTGTACGATGACCTGGACGAGCAACTGCTACCTGTGTTTCTCGAGGAAGCCGACGACCTGTGTCCGAAGATTAGCGAGGGACTGCGTTCATGGCGTGAACCGCCGCACGATGAGCAGCAAGTGCCATTATTAAAACGTCTGCTGCATACCATGAAGGGCAGTTCACGCATGGTGGGTGCGATGCGTATCGGTGAAATTGCCCATGAAATGGAAGACCGTGTGTTGGCGGCTGCCC
>PLBS01000110.1 GCA_003134595.1 Gallionella sp.
ATGGAATCCATTTTCTTCGGCATGGGCGGCGCGCTGGGCTTTACGCTGGTGATGGTGCTGTTCGCCGGGATGCGTGAACGTATGGAAGGTGCGGATGTCCCCGCGGTTTTCAAAGGTTCGGCGATCGCGATGATCACTGCCGGGCTGATGAGTTTGTCTTTCATGGGGTTCTCGGGACTGATCAAGTAATGGGCATCTCCATAAATTCGTTTTCCGAGCGAATCGCTACGTCGCGTGCTCGCTCACTCCTCGTCTATCTATCCGATATGCCTCGTCGTTCGCTGTGCGGCTTCTTGCGCTTCATCCCGGAAAAGCGAATTTCTAAAGATGCCCAAATGGGTAGCCCCAATTGTTAAGTGCGTTGCTGGTGATGGCAGCCATCGCTATCGTGCTCGGCGCGGTGCTGGGGTTCGCCGCGATCAAATTCCGCACCGAAGGCAATCCGCTGGTGGACAAGATCGACGCGATCCTGCCGCAAACGCAGTGCGGACAATGCAGCTACCCGGGCTGCAAGCCTTATGCAACAGCGATCGCGGCGGGGGATGCCGACATCAATCGCTGCCCGCCGGGTGGCGAAGAAGGCATCCAGAAACTCGCCGATCTGCTCGGGGTGGAATTCAAACCGTTCGGCGGTGATACCGCCGCACCTAAAGCCAAATCAGTCGCCTTTATCGATGAAGCTACCTGCATCGGCTGCACGCTATGTATCCAGGCCTGCCCGGTGGACGCCATCGCAGGCGCGGCCAAGCAGATGCACACCATCATCGCTGCCGAATGCACTGGCTGCGAACTGTGTGTCGCGCCTTGCCCGGTGGACTGCATCAGCATGCAGGTCATCGAAGAAAAGATCACCAACTGGAAATGGAAATATCCCGTGTACGCCATGACAGCAACGAAATGAGGCCGGTGGCACTCCGAAGAGCTTTTGGTGGAACTACTAGCCATTCCACTAGGCCGTCAAAAGACGACAGCCAAGTGGCTGGTTATGGTCGGGCACCCGAATGAGAACGCTTTATCATTTTCATGGAGGCATCCATCCGCCCAGCAACAAGACGCAATCCACCCAGGTGGCTATCGCGCGTGCTCCGCTGCCTTCCAGGCTCATCGTCCCGCTCCACCAGCATGCCGGAGAAGCCGCAAAGCCGATCGTGCAAGTCGGCGATCATGTGCTGAAGGGTCAGCTGATCGGCATGCCGGACGGTTTTGTTTCGAGCGCGGTGCACGCGCCCACTTCGGGAACCATCACCGCGATCGACATGCAGCTCATCGCCCATCCTTCCGGCCTGCCGAATCTGTGCGCCACGCTGATGCCGGACGGCAAGGAGGAATGGGTTGAGCGCAAGCCTGTCGACTACCGCAGCCACAGTCACGCCGAGTTGCAGCAACTGCTGCGCATGGCCGGTGTGGTGGGCCTGGGTGGCGCGGCATTCCCCAGCGACATCAAGTTGCGCATCGGCAAACAAAAGATCACCACGCTGATTCTGAACGGCGCGGAGTGCGAACCCTACATCACCTGCGACGACATGCTCCTGCGCGAGCGTGCCGCAGAGATCGTGCAGGGTGCGGAAATGCTGCGCTTCATGCTGGATGCGAGTAAGGTATTGATCGGCGTCGAGGACAACAAACCGGAAGCGATCGCTGCGCTGCAACAGGCGATTGCAGATAGCGGGATGAATCATGAAGTGGTCGCGATACCGACGATCTATCCGGGCGGCAGCGCGAAACAACTGATACGTGTGCTCACCGGACTGGAAGTTCCCTCCGCCAAATTACCCACCGACATCGGCGTGCAATGTTTCAACGTCGCCACCGCCTACAGCGTTTATCGCGCCTTCGCGCAGGGTGAACCGCTGCTGTCGCGCATCGTCACCATCACCGGCAACGTCCGTCAGGCGCAGAATTTTGAAGCGCTGATCGGCACGCCGATCGACGAATTGGTCGCGCTGGGTGTAGCGTTGCCCGACACCAATGGCTACATCATGGGCGGCCCGATGATGGGCATCCCCTTGCCTGCTGTGCATGTCCCGGTGGTGAAAGCCACCAACTGCATCATCGCCGCATCGGCAAAATTATTTCCGCCGCCCCTGCCTGCCATGCCGTGCATCCGCTGCACGCGCTGCGTCGAAGTGTGCCCGGCGGATTTGCAGCCGCAGGATTTGTTCTGGTTCGCCCAATCCAGGGAGTTCGGCAGGGCACAGGCATTCAGCCTGTTCGACTGCATCGAATGCGGTGCATGCAGCTATGTCTGCCCCAGCCATATCCCGCTGGTGCAGTATTATCGTTTTGCCAAGAGCGAGATCCGTGCGCGCGAGCACGACAAGCAACTCGCGGATCAGGCGCGCGAACGTCACGAGTATCGCGAACACCGCATCGAACGCGAGAAGCAGGAAAAAACAGCCAAGCTGGCTGTCAAGGAAAAAGCCGCGCAAGCCGCCAAGCTCAACAGCCTCCAGCCACCGACACCTCAACAGCAAGCGGAACTCGCCGACCTCGAAGCGCACCGCGCACATATCCGCGAACTTGCCCAATCCGGTGTTGAGCATCCTGATGAAGGAATAGCGAAGTCGTAGGGTGCGTGGAACGCACCCTACAAAATTATTGTTGTTTTAAAATAGAATCGGAATAACACACCATGCTCTTCTCTCCCTTCATCAGCAAACCGGACAACGTCGCGCAGATCATGCTCAAGGTGTTGCTGGCACTGCTTCCCGGCATAGCTCTGTACGTCTGGTATTTCGGCCCGGCGATCCTGGTTTCGATCTTGCTCGCCAGCCTCACCGCACTCGGCACCGAGGCACTGATGCTCAGGCTGCGCAATCGGCCGATCGCGCTCTTCCTGAAAGATAACAGCGCGCTGCTCACCGCCTGGCTGCTGGCTCTGTCGATCCCGCCGCTGGCGCCGTGGTGGCTGGTGGTGGTCGGCACGGCCTTTGCCATCGCGATTGCCAAGCAGTTGTACGGCGGGCTGGGCAACAATATGTTCAACCCGGCGATGGTCGGCTACGCGGTGCTGATCATTTCGTTTCCGATGCAAATGACCCACTGGGTCGCCCCTCAGGGATTGGTGCTGGCCGAGCTCAGCTTCGCTGAACAACTGCAATATATTTTCTTCAGCGTGCTGCCGAACGGCCTAACCCTGGATGCGATCACGATGGCCACTCCGCTGGACACGCTGAAGACGCACCTGCACCTTGAGGAATCCGTCCAGCAGATACTCAACATGCCGATCTATGGCCAGATAGCGGGACACGGCAGCGAAATGGTGGCATGGGGATTTTTGTTTGGCGGGCTTTACCTGCTCGCTTCGCGCATCATCAGCTGGCACATACCCTTCGCCTATCTCGGCACGCTGTTCGTCATCGCCTGGGGCTTCCATCTGGTTGATCCAAGCCACTACGTCGCGCCGCTGTTCCACTGGTTCTCCGGCGCGGCGATACTGGGCGCGTTCTTCATTCTCACCGATCCGGTCAGCAGTCCCACCACCAACAAGGGCCGATTGATCTATGCGGCGGGCGCGGCCTTGCTCACTTACCTGATCCGCACCTTCGGCGGCTTCCCGGACGGTGTCGCGTTCGCCACGCTGCTGATGAACATCAGCGTGCCGCTGATCGTGCTGTACACCCAGCCAAAAGTGTTCGGTAAAAAGGACAAGCAGCCATGAGGCGCAGCATCGCGAAGGCTTCCGTATACACCGCGCTCAACCTGCTGTTTTTCGCGGTGATCGGCACGGCCCTGCTCGCCATCACCTACCAGCTGACGCACGAACCCATCGCGCGCAGCGAGGAAAAAGAAAAACTGAAACTGGTCACGCAGATCGCACCGGCTGAAACCTACGACAACGACATCATCAAGGACACCGCAGAACTCACTGCGGATAAATTGCTGGGCAACGACGACACGACGGTCGCCTATATTGGCCGCCTGAAAAATCAACCCTCCATCGCGGTGATGCAGGTCATTGCGCCGGACGGCTACAGCGGCAAGATCAGCCTGATCATTGCTATCCACAGCGATGGCAAGATCGGCGGCGTGCGCGTAATATCCCACAAGGAAACGCCTGGGCTGGGCGATTACATCGAGATCGCCAGGAACAAATGGATCACTGGCTTCAACGGCAAATCGCTGGACGATCCCAAGGACAGCGACTGGAAAGTCAAAAAGGATGGCGGCCAATTCGACTACATGGCCGGAGCCACCATCACCCCGCGTGCCGTGGTGAAAGCGGTGCACAAGGCATTGCAGTATTTTGCAGCGAACCGCGATAAGCTGTTCGCTGCAAACACCCCAACCCCTCCTAACCTCCTCTTGTCAGGGGAGGAACAGAGGAAGCGGGAAGGCATGAATGAAGGTAAGAAATGAATATTCTGAAACTATTCGCGCAAACCGCCCCCAACTCCTCCCCTGACAAGGGGAGGCTGGGAGGGGTTTAAGGAGAAAAGAAATGACCTCTCAAGAATTCAAAGATATTTTGTACAACGGCGTGTGGAAACAAAACACCGGGCTGGTGCAACTGCTCGGCATGTGTCCTATCCTCGCGGTGAGCGGCTCGGTGGTGAACGGCGTCAGCCTGGGCTTGGCGACCACCACAGTGATGGCGCTGTCCGGCGCGGCGATCGCACCAATCCGCCAGGTCGTTCCGAATGAAGCGCGCATCCCGGTATTCATCCTGATCATCGCGGTGCTGGTCACCGTGATCCAGTTTGCGATGAACGCCTACATGTATTCGCTGTACGTGGTGCTGGGGATATTCATCCCGCTGATCGTCACCAATTGCATCGTGCTGGCGCGTATCGAAGCCTTCGCCTCCAAGAACCCCGCGCTGCAATCCGCGCTGGACGGTTTTGCGATGGGCTTGGGGCTGACCGCTGTGCTGGCGGTGTTGGGTGGCATCCGCGAGATCCTCGGGCATGGCACGCTGCTGTCCGGCATCGACCTGGTGTTCGGCGACGCGGCGAAATCCATGGTAATCACCGTGGTGCCGAATTATCACGGCTTCCTGCTCGCCATCCTGCCGCCCGGCGCATTCATCACGCTGGGCATGCTGATCGCGGGCAAGAACTGGCTGAACCTGCGCGCCGAAAACAAAGCACCAGCGACTGGAACAATAGCGGCTTCGTCTCAGGTTGCATGAACCCCGCCAAACGCCGCGAAATATTTTTACGCCTGCAAGCGGCGAACCCGCACCCCACCACCGAACTGGAATACCGCACGCCATTCGAACTGCTGGTCGCGGTGATGCTCTCGGCGCAAGCCACCGATGTCAGCGTGAATGCCGCCACGCGGCAACTGTTTCCGGTCGCCAACACCCCGCAAAGGATACTCGCGCTCGGCGAGGAAAAACTAAGCGCATTCATTCAGCGCATCGGCCTATATAAAACCAAGGCCAGGCATGTGATGCAGACTTGCCGTTTGCTGGTGGAACGACACGGCGGCGCGGTGCCGCAAACCCGTGAGGAACTGGAAGCCTTGCCCGGCGTGGGTCGCAAGACCGCCAACGTGATTCTCAACACCGCGTTCGGGCAATCCACCATCGCGGTGGACACGCACATCTTCCGCCTCGCGAACCGTATCGGACTGGCTCCCGGCAAGACCGTGCTGGATGTGGAAAACAAACTGCTCAAAGTCGTGCCGGACGAATTCAAACACGATGCACATCATTGGCTGATCCTGCATGGCCGTTATGTCTGCCAGGCGCGCAAGCCGAAATGCGGAACGTGCATCATTCACGATCTGTGCGAATACAAGGATAAGGAACAATAGTGTTATTCAATCCGTCGCGCGACGAAGCGCGAAATTTTCTGTTTGAATCCTGGCGCAAGCACAGAGCCAAGGAATTGCTCACGCCGCTGGAAGACCTCGCCGTGCAGCTCATCGCCAAGCATCCCGAATACTTTGCTGTGCTGGAAAATCCGGAACGCAATCAGGATCAGGACTACCTGCCGGAACACGGCGCAACCAACCCCTTCCTGCACCTGATGATGCACCTCACCATCGAGGAGCAAATCTCCATCGACCAGCCAAAGGGGATACGCGCCCATTTCGTGCGCCTGACCCAGCGGTTCGAATCGGAACACGATGCGCAACATCGCATGATGGAATGCCTCAGCGAGATGATCTGGCAGGCGCAACGCAATCGCACCCAGCCGGATGCAGCGATATACTTCGCCTGTCTGGAACACCAGTGAACATGCAAAGGCGAGATCATGTGGGAATCTTCAAAAATTGTAGCGAGCGGTTCGAGAGCAAGGCGCACGGAGCGCAATGACGAGGCATATCGAGTAGATAGACGAGGAATGAGCACCGCGCAACACCACTATCGAATCGCGCAGTAAATTTTTGGAGGTTCACATGAGACTGACTAAAATCACCACCCGCACCGGCGACACCGGCAGCACCGGCCTCGCCGACGGCACACGCCTCGGCAAAGACCACGCGCGCATCGCAGCGCTGGGCAGCGTGGATGAACTGAACAGCCAGCTTGGCGTGCTGCTCGCGGAAGATCTTCATCCGGACATACGCGCGGTGCTGTTGATGATTCAGAATGACCTGTTCGATCTGGGCGGCGCACTCGCGCTGCCCACGCAGGATCAGTTCGCAGAAAACAAAATCGCATGGCTGGATGAACGGATCGCGCACTACAACGCCGACCTGACGCCGTTGCGCGAATTCATTCTGCCCGGCGGTTCACGTGCAGGTGCGTTGTGTCACGTGGCCCGCACCGTGGCGCGCCGCGCCGAGCGCGATCTGGTCGTGCTATCTCAAGGTGAAGCCGTGCCGCAGCACGCGCTGCCCTATCTGAATCGATTATCGGATTTGTTGTTCGTGTTGAGTCGCTGCATCAACCGGACGCTGGCAGTGACTGAAACATTGTGGCAACGCGGCAAATAGCCAACATTGAGCAATTTGGTTCAGGCCACGATTATCCCGGCTGTTGCGCTGACAGGTGATCGAAAATCTGAGATGCCCGATGCAGGCGAAACTGATGAAGATTATTGAGCGTGCTCAGGGTAGTGGTAGTGGAGAGCATTCAGATAACGCGCAACCACCACAACGTCGTCATCACTCCACACTTGCCCTATAATCCCCTGCCAGCGACGTACTTGCGCATTCAGACCGATCCAATCCTTGGCGATTTTCTTGTCCCGCCAATGAATTTGGTCGCTGTGGCAGGCGGTGCAATACGTCGAATACAGCAATTCACCACGCGGTGTGTCACGCTTAGTCTGGGTGTCAGCGACAGCGGGGTTCCCCAGGCAGACTAACAATACGGCAAATATCCATCTTTTAGTCATGTCGCTCTCCGCAAGTATTGGCAAGGTTTTACTGCCTGCACATGTTTCAGTATAGGCCTCGATCCGGGGTTAATCAACCGTCGCCATGCCTCATGGGATGCGCACACACCGCTTAGGAATGCCTCGTCCGGCAGATCTGGTCTCGTGATTTAACGTGAACATCGCGTAGCGATACCTTGTCACTCTCCCCCATTGGTGGGGGAGAGCAGGAGAGAGGGAACGGACAAGGTGGCAGCGACGTTCATCATCAGGTGTGGTGCTGGCACCATGTCCGTTAGCTATGCATCTGCACGATGCGATCACCCGCAAGCACAAGCCGGTCTACCAGAGAACGCAGCAAGATTCTCTCAAAGTGCAATTTGCAGCCGGTGCTCAACTTCTCCAGTGCCTGAAAAGAAAATTCGGCAACGACCACGTCCGAGATAGCCTCCAGCGTGGCTTGCCGATTTGTCCCGCGCTGGATGTAAGCCATCTCGCCAAAACACTCGCCGGCTTTTATGGTGTTTAGCAGGCAACCCAGTTTAGTGACTTTCAGCGATCCGGAAGCCAGGATGTAAAGGCTCTGACCGGGCTCGTTTTCCCGCACAACGACGGTGCGAGCCGGAAACTTGGTCCACTCGCTTGCCTGCACGAGCTCCCAGATTTCCGGTTCGGAAAATTCGCGCAACTCGTTCATCGCGCGCAGTGTGCTGAACTTTTCGCTATCGGGTATGCCCTGCCGGAACGTGCTGAATCGGCCTATCTCGGCAAGATCAAGCGCAAGATCCGCCCAGTTGGAATAGCGGTCATCCGGGTTCTTGGCAATCATTCGCAGGATGACCTGGTCAAGTTCCGCGGGAAGATCGGAGCGCTGGGCGCTTGGCGGCAAAGCATCTTTCCTGGCAATGGCATCAAAAAGCTCGTGCAAGGTTTGAGCATGAAACGGTCGCACTCCGGTAAGGAGTTGGTACGACACGATCCCGAGCGAGTACATATCGCTGAGATGTGTCAGGTGGCCATGACTGATTTGTTCCGGAGACATATAGTGGGGAGTTCCAATGCCCATCTCCTGTGTGGCCTGTGTGCTATAAAACACGGCTGCGCCAAAATCCGAGATTTTCACATCTGTGCCCGATGCGACCATGATGTTCGCGGGCTTGATGTCCCGATGAATGATGCCCTGGCGAAATGCATAATCAAGAGCCCCGCAACACTTGAAAATTGCTTGAAGCACATTGCCGAGCGGCAGGAGCGCGTCGGCTTTGGTATACCGCACGAGGTTGCCTCCTGCTACGTATTCCATGACGACGTACCCGGTATCCTGTGTTACAGATGCTTCCAATATCGTGACTACGTGCGGATGGGCAAGCCGGCCTGCGAGAGATGCTTCATTGAGGAATTGTTGGCGGCACCCTTCATCGAACATGGGATCGGTGAGAACCGCTTGATCGACCAGCTTCACAGCCACTTCCTGACCGGAGAATGTGTCCAGGGCGTGATAGACCTTCCCCGTTGCCCCTTGTCCGATCTGCTGGGTCAGCTCGTACTTACCTAGTCTGAAGGGTAAATCCAGAGGCATGAAAAGCTTTCATAATCGTCCGGGGATGTCTGGTGATGCATCCTGTCTCAGCGCAAGCGCGAGTGATGCGAACGCGATCCCAACCGCGTGTCGATCTGCAACTCACCGGGTACGCTACCAGTTGTCCAACTGTAAAGCAATCATGCCTTGCCTGCGCTTCATCCGATTCGCGCTATCCGGCTGGTTGCCGCTGCGCAATCCAATCTTCATGCCTTCTGCTTGACGTCAACAAGATGTCCTTGGTGTAGGTCGTTGAGGGCCTGAAAAATCTCTTCTTTGGTGTTCATCACAAACGGCCCGTGTTGCACAATAGGTTCGCCGAGGGGCTTGCCGGCAACCAGGATGGCTTTGGCCGGGCCGGATGCGATCAGCACCACACCATCGGCTTGCGGCGTGTTAACGAGTATGCCCATGCGGCTCTCGCCCAACAGCGTGCCGCCTATCGTCAGCTCGCCGCGATAGACATAGATGAAGGCATTATGATCAGCCGGTAAAGCCGTCGAAAACAGGCTGTCCGCAGGCAGGTCGATGTCGAGATACAGCGGCTCGGTGTCCTCGCGGGTCATCGCACCCGCAACGCCGTTGCTGGTTCCCGCGATCACGCGCACCGTAACGCCCTCATCCGTCACGTATTCGGGAATCTCGGCCTTCGGTATGTCGCGATACCAGGCGGGGATCATTTTGCGCCGCGCCGGCAGGTTCAACCAGAGCTGGAAGCCTTCCATGACCCCGTTCTCCTGTTCCGGCATCTCGGAGTGGATCACCCCGCGACCGGCGGTCATCCACTGCACGCCGCCGTTCTGCAGCAGTCCTTCGTTGCCGCCACTATCGCGATGGCGCATGCGGCCGGCGATCATGTAGGTGACGGTCTCGAAACCTCGGTGCGGATGGTCGGGAAAACCGGCGATGTAATCGTCCGGATCGTCGCTGTGAAAGTTGTCGAGCATCAGGAACGGATCCAGCCGCTGTTGCAGATTCTGCGTGAGCACGCGCGTGAGTTTGACTCCGGCACCGTCGCTGGTCGGCACCCCTGTTACGATGCGTTCTATCGTCCGCGGTTGCGTGACGGCTTCAAGTTTGGTTGCTTGTTTCATGGTTGCACTCCTTAAATGCTATTTGTTGCCCGAACCACTGAATCGTTCCCGCTGGATGGTTCAATGCTGATGCATCGGCAAAGAGCGCGCCCATTGGAACGGTATCTATTATCGCGGTGGGCCATGCTTCAATGCAAATGTTGATCGATTCAGAATGCTCAGACTTGTGCTAACCGGATCAATTTAGTGTGTGGCAACGGTGCTACAATCCTGCCCCTGATTTATATTAAGGAGAACCCTCATGCGCCGCATTCTTTTTGCCATTGCTTTGGCTGGTTTATCGACTTTGACTTACGCCGCCGGTTTCAAACTTTCCAGCCCGGAAATAAAAGCCAACAGCACGATACCCAAGAGCTTTGAGTTCAATGGTTTTGGCTGTTCTGGCGAGAACAAATCGCCCGCGCTCAAATGGAGCGGAGCTCCCAAAGGCACCAAGAGTTTTGCCGTGACCGTGTATGACCCCGATGCGCCGACAGGCTCAGGCTGGTGGCACTGGATGGTCATCAACATCCCGGCTGATGTCACCGAACTTGCTGCGGGTGCCGGTGCGGTCAACAGCACGGCCTTGCCCAAAGGCGCGGTACAAAGCCGTATCGACTACGGTGTGGCAGCCTGGGGCGGCACCTGCCCACCGCAAGGCGACAAGCCGCATCACTATATTTTCACCGTGTACGCGCTCAAGGCCGACAAGCTCGATGTTCCCGCCGATGCCACCGCCGCGCTGACCGGCTTCATGATTCATGCAAATGCGCTGGGCAAAGCCAGCTTCACCGCAAAATACGGGCGTGCCAAGTAGTCATCCATCAGGCGGGATAACCCACCCTGCCTGATGGAGAAGGGTTACAAACCCCATCCACTGATGCTAGACTCCTAATCGCTGCATGTGCAGTAATCACTACTAAGGGAAAAAACATGAACAGGAAAGAACTGATAGATGCATTGGCCGACAAGACAGGCAGCTCCAAAGCAGATGCTGACCGCAACATTTCAGCGCTGATCGAAATCGTCACCAGCACACTGAAGAAGGGCGACAATGTCGCTTTGGTTGGTTTCGGCACCTTCGAAGTACGCAAGCGTGCTGCACGCGCCGGTCGTAACCCCAGCACTGGCGAAGCGATCAAGATCAAAGCAGCCAAGGTTCCGGCATTCAAAGCTGGCGCCACGCTGAAAGCAGCAGTGAACGGCACCAAGAAGTAATCATTTGTTGGCACACCAGCCTTCCATGAGGGCTGGTGACTGCGCGCACTAACGTCGCCTCTCAGCGACGGCCTTCCCGAAGCAACACACTCCCACACAGTTTTTTCAACGAGTCACGTTGTCGGTGGCTTTCCCGAACACAAAATTTTTGCGGCCTGCGGATTTTTCGCGGCTTGTTCCATTCCGGCGTACGATAGTCATGTCTGAACACTCCACGCATGGCTATGCCGAAAGAAGACTAACACTATGGATCGCCCCGACGCGCTGTTTTGGAATCTGCCATCTGAATCGCTGCAATCACAATTGGAGGCGACCCAGGCCGGGCTGAGCCAACAGGAAGCGCATGCGCGATCCGCACGGTTCGGCCCGAACACACTGCGGGATCAAGGCGAACGGCCGCTGCTCATCCAGTACCTGAGCCACTTCAAAAATCCGCTGGTGCTGGTTCTGCTGGCGGCCAGCGCGGTGTCCGCGCTGACCGGCGAGATCACCGGATTCGTGATCATCTGGGCCATCGTGCTGATGAGTGTGACGCTGGATTTCTTTCAGGAATACCGGGCCGGTCGCGCCGCGGATCAATTGAAGAAGACTGTGGCAGTTCGGGCCACGGTGCTGCGCGATGGACATTCCCAGGATATCCCGATTGCGGATCTGGTGCCGGGCGATGTGGTGCTGCTGGCTGCGGGCGATCTGATCCCTGCCGATAGTCGATTGCTCGAGGCCAAGGACTTCTTCATCAACCAGTCGTTGCTGACGGGCGAATCCTATCCGGTGGAGAAACATGCACGCGAATTGCCGGCGCCGGCGGCAGACCTCAGCCAGGCCGAGAATGCCGTGTTCATGGGCACTTCCGTCATCAGCGGGATGGCCAAGGCCATGGTATGCCGTACCGGAGCGGACACGGCGGTGGGCAATATCGCTGAATCGCTGATGGTCAAACCGCCGCCCACTGCTTTCGAGCTGGGCACCCAGAGCTTCGGCATGCTGATCATGCGCCTGACTTTCCTGCTGGTGCTGTTCGTCTTTTTGATCAACGCTTTTTTTCACCGGCCGTTCCTCGAGTCGTTCCTGTTCGCCATCGCGCTGGCCGTCGGCCTCACGCCGGAGTTGTTGCCGATGGTGATCACGGTGACGCTGTCGCGCGGTGCCTTGCGCATGGCGAAAAAGCAGGTGATCGTGAAGCGGCTCGCCGCCATTCACAATCTGGGCAGCATGGACGTGCTGTGCACCGACAAGACCGGCACACTCACCGAGGGACACATCCAGCTGGAACGCCACCTTGACGCGCAAGGCAACGACAGCGCGCAAGTGTTGCAGCTGGCCTACCTCAACAGTTATTTCGAGACCGGCCTCAAGAGTCCGCTGGATGACGCGATCCTCGAGCACAAGGAAATCGACGCAAGCAGCTGGCGCAAGATCGACGAGGTGCCCTTCGACTTTGAACGGCGGCGCGTCTCCGTCTTGGTCGATCAGGGCGAGAAACGGCTGCTCGTGGTCAAGGGCTCGCCCGAGGATATCCTCAAACTGTCCACGCAATATGCGGTGGGCGAAGCGCAAGGCGCGCAACCGCTGGATGAGAAAGCACTGGCATCGATCCAGGCCTTGCACGATAGCCTCGAACGGGAAGGCTTCAAAGTGCTCGGCATCGCCTGGCGACCGGTGGCACTGGACCATCCGCATGCCGTCGTCGATGATGAAACCGAACTGATCTTCGCCGGCTTCGCCGCCTTCCTTGATCCGCCGAAGGCGAGCGCGGCGCATGCACTCAAGGCGCTGGCGGCAGACGGGGTGATCGTCAAGATCGTCACCGGCGACAGCGAACTGGTCACCCGGTATGTGTGTGATCAACTGGGTATGCCAGTCGCGGGCGTGCTGACCGGAAGCGAGATACAGCAGATGGACGACCCAACACTGGCGGTTCGAGTGAGGGAGGCCAACCTGCTCTGTCGTGTCACACCGGCGCAGAAGAACCGCGTCATCCTGTCGCTAAAAGCACAGGGGCACACGGTCGGTTATCTCGGCGACGGCATCAACGATGCGCCGTCCCTGCACTCGGCGGATGTCGGCCTGTCGGTCGATTCGGCAGCGGACGTCGCGTAGGAAGCCGCCGACATGATCATGCTCGAGCACGACCTGAATGTGCTCTACGACGGCGTGCGCGAAGGCCGGCGCACCTTCGGCAACATCATGAAATACATCATGATGGGNNAATTTCGGGAACATGTTCAGCATGGCCGGTGCGACGCTGTTCCTCCCCTTCCT
Source organism: Gallionella sp. (assembly GCA_003134595.1). GTDB lineage: Bacteria > Pseudomonadota > Gammaproteobacteria > Burkholderiales > Gallionellaceae > Gallionella. Next base: position 13,404 of record PLBS01000110.1, read on the forward strand.
GCCGATGTTGCCCGCACAGATCCTGCTCAACAATCTGCTCTACGACGTTTCTGAACTTCCGATCCCTATGGATAACGTGGACAACATTTATCTGACCCATCCCAGGCACTGGGACACTACCTTTATCCGCAACTATATGTGGGTGGTCGGGCCGGTCAGCTCGGTATTCGATTTCCTGATGTTCTTCATCCTGCTGAAAGTCTTCAGCGCAGGTGAGGCACTGTTCCACACCGGCTGGTTCATCGAATCCATCGCCACCCAGGTCCTGGTGATCTTCATCATCCGCACCCGGGGCAACCCCTTCAAGAGTCGGCCAAGCGTTGCGCTGACCGCCACTTCGTTGGTGGTCGTTCTGATAGCCGTAGCGTTGCCTTTCACACCACTTGCAACACATCTCGGCTTCGTTGCTCCGCCGCCGTTGTTCTTCCTGATCCTGCTGGCAATAGTGTTCTGTTATCTCGTGGCGGTTGAATTCGTGAAGCGATTATTCTACCGGCATTTCCCGGTGCGCTAAGACCTCATCGGCCAGCTTACTAACCTCGACCATCTGCTGGCCGTTCGACCATGGCCACTTTACGACACAAAGCCGACTTTCGATCAAACCGTTCTTGACGAGTACCATATTAATCTTGCCTTTTGGATCGACTGATGTCTCCATTTCCGGGCCGCATTGCCAGCCCAATTTCGGCCTTAATTAGAGACTGACGGTTTGCTATCGAAAGTCGTAATAAAGCTGCTGTGGCGTACGCAAGTTCCATTAATTTTTCTTCAGGAGGTTTTCTGTGCCAACTTTTTTGGTTCTACCGTTTGTCTTATCGCCATTTATCATTCTGTGTCTGATGGTTTTGTTTTCCGGCAAATCTTAAGTAGCAGTTCGCATTACCCCAACCGGCAATACCGGGGCGGCCTAGCTTCAGCTAGGCCTTTTTATTTCATGTTAATGGAAATAGTTACAGACATAATGAGCCGTTCACCGCTTCCGCGCTGTAGGAATGATCGCAACGGCGTGATACAAGTCCTCTTGGGTAGTGGCATCCTATCCGACACTCAGCCGCATTGCTTCATGGGCCAGTGAAAGGCTGCAGGCAGTCTTGTGGTTGAGGCAGAAGCACATTGATGTATTGCGGATAAATCTTTCGGCAGCAACTCTCACCCGCTCCTCAGCCACAACGGCAATGGAAAACGGTGCAGTCCTAGCCCAGTTTTGCCGCAACCTCACGCTCGGCAGCCGCCCAATGCTCGTCCGAGCGTCCTTGGAAACCATGCTGTTCAGCGATGAAGTAAGCTGCTGTCTCCACCAGACGATAGCGTTCTTCAGGGGTTGGTTTCGCTACCGTTTTCTGAGTGGTGGC
>PLBS01000145.1 GCA_003134595.1 Gallionella sp.
TCGGTAATGTCGGAAATCAGGTCCACGATTTCGCCGATCTCCTGCGAACTTTCGCCGAGCCGCTTGATCCGCTTGGAGGTATCCTGAATCTGCTCACGAATAGCGTCCATACCGCTAACAGTATTTCGCACCGCCCGCGCACCCTGCTCGGTCGCCACCAAAGTACGGCGCGCCACGTTGGCAGATTGCGCCGCGCTGGAATCCACCTCTTTGATGGATTTGGTTATCAATTGCACCGCTTCGCCAGCCGCCTGAATTTCCCGCGCCTGTTTCTGCGTTGCATCCAGAAGCCCCTTGGAAATATCTTCGGCATCTTTTGTTGCGTGCCCCATCTGTTCCACCGCAGCTATAATCCGCGACACCAGTTTACGGAACTCTTCGGTGGTGTAGTTCAACGAGTCGGCGATCGCACCGGTGATGTCTTCCGTGACTGTAGCGCGAACCGTCAAATCGCCGTCCGCCAGATCGCCCATCTCGTTCATCAAGCGCAAAATCGCGTTCTGATTCTGGCTATTGATGCGCGCCGCCTGCTCGGCGCGGTGGCGAGAGTCGTCCACATAGGCCTTGGCCAACAACAGCAGCGATAACAATAACAACAGGCCGAACAGCAAGGCGGTCACAGTGGCAATCCGCGAGGATGACTGGTAAGAATCCACCAAACGCTGCGCTCCGGTCAACAATGAATCAGAATCATCCACGATCGCCTTGGCCGCACTCTTTGCCGCCACCAGGTTACGCACCTGAGAAACCAGAATCTCGACGCTATTGCGGGTGGTATCAAACAAATTCCGCGCGCGCGCCACATTTGCATCCGCCGCAGGCAGCGCGGCCAGGCTGTCTTCCGCCGCAATGGTGTCGATCCCGAGCCTGGCTACCTGATCAATCGTCACTTCCGACCCCAACAGCCCGCCCGCATCTTTACCGATACGCTCCGTCGCCAGAGCAAAGCGCGTTACCTGCTCCTTTTGTGCGCCCCCAAAAGTGTCGATCATCGTCTGTGTCAAGGCACGCAACTCGACACTCACTGCGTCAATCGTTGACACTGTCACCCCCAACGTCACCAGGCCGGCACGCCCGTCTTGCAATGTTTGCACATCCAGCAGGGTTTTGTTTGCACTCTTCATGAACTCGTCGAGCGCGACGCGCGACGCACCAGCGGTCGCGGGCAACGTGCCCTCGCCCTTGTCCAGCCTGGTTAAAATATTCGACAAACTCGCCCTGCTTTCCTCCAAGACATCAAACGCCACCGAATTGCCGGTTAGAGCTTGCTGCGCATCTTTGGCAAGCCGCTGTGACAACATCAGCAACTGGCTGGATTGCCCCACGTAGCGCACACTGTTGCTGTCTTCCCGGTTGCTCATGTAGGCAGCAATCGCGGTCAACACAAAAAAGGTTGCTGCGGCCACGCCAAATACTTTCAGTTTGGATTTGGATAATGTCAGATTAAATGCCATGTTATTCCTCTCCCCCTAGGGAATTACTAACGCCGAATTGCTAAACGCCTATCTGCAAAAATTCCGCCTGCTCCAGCAAGCCGGACACATCCAGCTTGTGCCAGGGCGTGCCCTGCTCATCGCGATACTCGATTTGCCCAGCAACCTCGCTTTGTCGCCATCTCCGCGCATCGCGCAAACCCAGCACGCGATCGACCAGCAGCGCCGCGTTAAAAGCATGCCGCTCTGCAACCAGCAGCACGCGATTATTGACATCCCCGGATGCCGCCCCGCTGTGCTCATAGGTTGCCATATCGGCCACGCCATACAGATTGCCGCGCACATTCGCCACGCCGCGAAACCACGGTTTGGTGAATGGTACGCTGGTCAACTGGGGTAAGGTCAACACTTCGCCGATATCCTCTATGTCTACCAGCCAGTTTCGCCCGTCTATCTGCACGCCCAGCGTGGACACCCTCTCTACAGACATATCCTTCGCCTGTATCCGGTCGATCAGGTTCTGCTGGAATTCGCGCAGATTGAGCCGCTTTGACATTGATGGGGCCTCTAAAAATTCAGGGTTTGCCGAGATGTCCCGCGAAGGAACACCGAGCCGCTATGGCCCGATACAACAGGCGGACAATCCGCATCCAACTTTCGGTTGCACCAGAGGCCGGCAATCCAATGCCCAGCAAGCCGGGGGCGGGGTTGATACTGTGGAATTGATGCAGCCCTAGCAGAATCGTACGCGGCGCGCGCAAAGAGGAAAGCAAACAAACCACGCAGCGGTTGTTTGAAAAAAATATTGGCGGCACCGCATATGGTTGTTGTGTAAACAAGAAAACGAGGTCTCGGTATAAGGTAACTTTTAGGTTGATCGAAACCGGCTTTTTTCCGCAACGCAGCGCTTGAAACAAAGTGGTTTAAGCAGACAATCCGCGCAGCGGATGCACGCAAATCTGGATTTTCAAAGGTCCCCATGTCGCTTAGCGCCACTTAACCCAATGCGGCAATTTTACTTAACAGCTCGGCTTCCGTTATCGGCTTGACCACGTAGTCTTTGGCTCCTTGACGCACACCCCAAACTTTGTCGGTCTCCTGATCTTTAGTGGTGCATATAATCACCGGAATATGATGCGTTTCCGGGTCGCTGGTAATCGCCCGGGTCGCCTGAAAGCCATTCATCCCGGGCATCACCACATCCATGATGACCAAATCCGGTTTGTTCAGCTTGGCTTGTGCCACGCCTTTTTCGCCGTCCTCGGCAAAGGAAACCTCGAACCCTCGTTTGCTTAATATTTCCCCGATAAAATGGCGTTCTGTTGCCGAATCGTCCACTACCAATATTTTTTTAATGCCCATAATCCGCCTCCTTTTTCTCTTGGGTATGCATGATGACTGTTTCTATCAAACTTTTTTTGTTGAACGGTTTAAGTAAATATTGATCTGCACCGACCAGTTTGCCGCGCGCGCGATCAAACAGCGTATCTTTGCTGGTCAACATAATCACGGGGGTATTTCTGAAATGCTGATGCTTTTTGATGAGCGCGCAGGTTTGATAGCCATCCAGGCGTGGCATCATCACATCCACGAAAATGACATCCGGCTGGTTATCCACCACCTTGGCCAAGCCATCAAATCCGTCTTCTGCAAGGATGACCTGGCATCCCGCCTGCGACAGAAATATCTCTCCGCTACGCCTTATGGTATTGCTGTCGTCGATCAACAACACCTTCACCCCTGACAATGGCAGGTCCTCGCTCATCTTGCTCCCTCTTGCATTGGCACCGATGTACTCGTCATTTGTTTTGAACGGCTCTAATAACTGTTTTGAACGGCTCTGAGGCGGCAATGCTAACGTATCTCGCCGCCGATGTCATGGCGATTTTACCGCCGCCAGAAATGCGGGGTAAACAGAATCAGCACAGTGAAGATTTCCAGCCGGCCAACCAGCATGGCAATCGTGCAAACCCAGGTCTGAAAATCGGTTAGCACGCCATAGTTGCTGCCTGGCCCCACCACACCCAGCCCAGGCCCTGCGTTGTTGATACAGGCGATGATCGCAGAAAATGCGGAGATGAAATCCAGACCGCTGATCAGCAGCGCGAAGGTCAGGGTGACCACCATCATAAAATACAGAAAAATAAATCCCAGCACTGCAAACACGATGTTGTTGGGCACAACACTGCCGCCGATCTTCATCGGATTGATTACTGCGGGGTGCAACAACTTGAGGAATTCACGGCCAGCCTGCTTGAACAGAATCAGTGTGCGCACCATCTTGATGCCGCCGCCGGTGGAGCCTGAACTGGCTGCAATGCAACTGAGGAACAACATCCACATCGGCGCGAACATCGGCCATTGGTTGAAATCCACACTGGCAAAACCGCAGTCAGTCGCTATGGACACCAGGTTGAAGCTGGCATGACGCAAAGCAGTCCAGAAACTCGGGTAAGTGCCCTGCCACCACAGGAATACGGCTATGCCCAGACAACTTGTCAATATCAACGCAATCGTAGCGACAGCCTCGGCATCACGCAGATATAACTTCAGATTTTTTTCCCTCCACACCAGAAAATGCGTGGCGAAGTTCATCGCCGCCAGCAGCATGAATATNNCCCACTGCTTTCAATGACAAAATACAGGCGATGGTGATGCCCAAATACACCAGCCACAGGTTGCGCGCGGTTTCGGTGATGCGCGGGGTGAGTGCGGAATCCTTCATCGGGCCCGGTGTTTCCGCCTTGAACAATTGCCGTCCGCCGATGCCGAGCAACGGCAGGATCGCTACCGCCAGCACGATGATTCCCATGCCGCCCAACCAGTTCAATTCATGCCGCCAGATGTTGATGGCGGGCGGCAAAGTGTCCAGCCCGCTCAACACGGTCGCACCGGTGGTAGTCAGTCCGGACATGGTTTCAAAATAGGCGTCGGTAAATGACAGACCCTTAATCACCAGCAGCAGCGGTAGCGTGGCGAAGGCCGGCATCGCCGTCCACATGGTCACTACCAGCAAGTAGCCGTGCCGGATGGAAAGCTCGCCCTTGTAGCGGCGCGTCAACAGCCACATCAGAAACCCGATGGCCGATGTCCAAACCATTGCCAGCAAAAAATCGATCAGCGTGCCGTCGTCATAAATCAGTGAAGTGAGAATCGGCATCAGATAAGCGATGCTGAACACCACCAGCATCAGTCCCAAAGCATGGATGACCGTTAATGTGCGTTGCATCAGAAGAACCCGATGCTAACCTGAAACAGCTTTTCGATTTTATGCACCATCGCCTTGTTGACCACAAACACGATGATGTGATCTGCGGCCTCAACGACCACATCGTGATGCCCCATGATGACCTCTTTACCGCGCACGATCGCGCCTATGGTAGCGCCCTTGGGTAGATCGATTTCATCGATACGCCGTCCCACCACACGCGAGGACTGGCGGTCGCCGTGTGCTACCACCTCGAGCGCCTCCGCCGCGCCGCGCCGTAATGAGTGCACCGCAGCCACATCGCCTTGCCGCACGTAAGCCAGCAGCGAACCGATGGTGACATGCGCCGGGGAAAGGGCAATGTCTATCTTGCCGCCCTGCACCAAGTCGGCATACGCGCTGCGGTTGATCAGCGCAATCACCTTGCGCGCGCCGCCCTGTTTGGCGAGCAGCGCCGACATGATGTTGTTCTCGTCGTCGTTGGTGAGTGCGCAGAACACGTCCACCTCGCTGACACGCTCCTGCTGCATCAGTTTTTCATCCGTGCCATCGCCGTTCAGCACCAGCGTGCGGGTCAGTTCCCCGGCTAATTTTTCGCAGGATTTCTTGCTGTATTCGATCAGCTTGACTTGATAATCGCGCTCCAGGGCTTTTGCCAAACGGCTACCAATATTGCCGCCGCCGACGATCATCACGCGCTTGCAGGGTTTATCCATGCGGCGCATTTCCTTGAGCACGCTGCGGATGTTGTCGGTTGCGGCGATGAAGAAGATTTCGTCACCCACCTCGACCACGGTACTGCCTTCGGGAATAATCGGCCTATCCTTGCGAAAAATCGCCGCAACGCGGGTTTCGACCTGCGGCATATGGGTACGCAAGAAACTCAGCGGTTTGCCCACCAGTGGCCCGCCTTCAAAGGCGCGCACCGCCACCAATGATGCCTTGCCGCCGGCGAATTCCAGCACTTGTAGAGCCTCGGGGAACTCGATCAGTTTGACGATGTACTCGGTGAGTATTTGCTCCGGACAAATGGAAAAATCCACACAGAAATTATCCGCGCTGAACACTTCCCGACGAGCAAGGTAATCAGGGGCGCGGATACGCGCGATGCGAGTCGGCGTATTGTAGAGACTGGCTGCCAGCTTACAGGCCACCAGATTGACTTCGTCGCTTTGTGTGACGGCCAGCAGCATGTCGGTATCGACTATGCCAGCCTGCTCCAGCGTGGAAGGGTATGCGGCATTCCCGACCAACGTGCGCAAATCAAGACGATCCTGCAACTGGCGCAACTTCTCGCCGTCGGAATCCACGACGGTGATGTCATTGGCTTCGCCGACTAAACTTTCTGCTACCGTAGAACCAACCTGTCCCGCACCAAGTATCAATATTTTCACGAGGCCCTCTTTTGATTTACTGCTGCGCCCGTATCCAGCCTTTCCATTCTTCGAACAGCTTTTCATCTCGCGCAGCAATCACCGAACGCTGCCAGATGTCGCCTTGTGCAAAATCATCGGTCTCAATGCAGCAAGCATGGCCGCCCGATTCCAGAAAAATCAACGCGCCGGCGGCATAATCCCAAAGCTTTTGTCCGCCATGCAAGTACATGTCATAGCGACCAACGGCGCTGTAGCACCAGTCCAGCGCGCTCGCGCCAAAGTTGCGCTGCGAACAATACGGCGGATGGGTCGCCAGTTGCGTGACTAATTTCTTTTTGAGGCGTTTCAAATCCACGCTGGCCAAGGCTTGCGCCAGCGGAATCACTGCTTCGCGACCCAGCAGCTTTTCACCATTCAGAAACGCGCCGCGCTCGTGCTCGGCGGCAAACATCTCGTTTGCCACCGGGTCATACACCACGCCCAACACGCTCTGGCCTTCGCGTAGCAGCGCGACGGATACCGCGAAATACGGCAGCCCGCGCACGAAGTTGGACGTGCCATCTATCGGATCGATGCACCACAGACCATCATGGCCCGCCTTCCACAGCGCACGTTGCTCAGCGGCAGTCATTTCTTCGCCCATCACCGGCACATTGAGGATCGCTTGCAGTTTTTTGCTCAACGCGCTTTGCGCGGCAAGGTCCGCCTCGGTACACAGACTGCCATCGCTCTTGCGTTGATGCGCCACCTTGAGATAACGCGGCATGATTTCTTCCGCCGTCACCAGCTTGACGGCCGCGATCACCGCCTTGAGCAGCGCGCTCATGCTGGTTGGCGCGCTTATGCCGCTTTGGGTTGAATGATTCATGCCGCCTTCCACTTGATCGAGCAACCCATGCTGGCGATCTGCTCGCGCGGCCCCTGTCCGGTCTGCGCCACTTGCAGCATTGCGTTGAACAAATCGCGCGGTGCATCAGCGACCGTCTCCTTGCGCGAAGCATCCAGCCGGCCGCGATATTGCAACTCAAGATTGGCGTTGAATCCGAAGAAATCCGGCGTGCAGACTGCGCCGTAATCTTTGGCGATCTGCTGGGTCTCATCCCACATGTAAGGGAATGGATAGTTGTATTGCTGTGCGACCAGTTTCATGTTGTCGAAGGAATCTTCGGCATATTCAGCGGGATCATTCGACATGATAGCGATGCTGTTGATGCCGTGCTGTTGCAACTCGCGCGTGTCGCGGATGATGCGCTCGCGGATGGATTTCACATACGGGCAGTGATTGCAGATGAACATCACCAGCAGGCCGTTCTTGCCGCGCGTCCCGGCCAGGTTATAGCGCTTGCCGTCCACGCCTGGCAGGTCGAAAATTCGGGCTTTCCAGCCAAAATCGCATAGCGGGGGTTGCAGACTGGCCATTTCATACTCCTGACAATTTTTTGTAAAGTCCCCGCAAATTTAACGAGCGCAGGCAAAACGAGGAGAAAAGGCAACGAAAGCCGGGGTGTATGGTTTATACACGAGGATTTAAGCCACTTTTCGACAAAGTATCACCAAGCGCAGTAATTGTGCAGAGGTTTTTCAGAGGCAGTATATTATCACGCCGATCACCCATTCATTGAGCTCCTTGAACATGCCACGTTTCTACTGCCCTCCGCCAATGCCGTTCAGCGGCTCGTTCGATTTGCCGCCGGATGCGGCACACCACGCCTCGCGTGTGCTGCGTTTAAGGGTGGGTGATACGGTGGAAATCTTCGATGGCATCGGCAACGAATGCCACGGGTTGATTGCCGATCTCAGCGGCAAGCGCGTGACCATCGCCAACATTACCTCATCCGACATCAGACGCGAATCACCATTGCATGTCGTACTGGCACAGGCTCTTTCAAGCAGTGAAAAAATGGATTGGGTAATCCAGAAAACCACGGAGTTAGGTGTCACAGAAATTCAGCCGCTTGCCACCGTCCATAGCGTGGCCAAGCTGTCTGCCGAACGCACTGCCAAGCGACTCGAACATTGGCAACAGGTCGCCATCTCTGCTTGTGAACAATGTGGTCGGAATGTGTTACCGAAGATACACGCGCCGCTGGACATCATGGTGTGGCTGCAACAAACCAAAACGATGCCGGATGTGAAATATATTGCGAAATATATTTTGCTGCCAGAGGGCGCAGCCTCGCTGCATGATCAAGCCGAGCCGCAAGGCAAAGCCGTGTTGCTGATCGGTGCGGAAGGGGGGTTTTCTCAAGCAGAAAGCACTACTGCGCTACACTGCGGATTTACCTCCATACGGTTAGGTGCGCGCGTGATGCGCACCGAGACTGCCGCCATCGCAGGACTCGCCGCGCTGCAAACTCTGTGGGGAGATTTTTAGAGGCTCTCTTAACCGAAACATCCTATAGAAAAAAGTCTGATTTCTAAGTGCTGCAAAATACATCGCGCATCATCCCGACCAGTTTCAGGGTACGCAAATCACCAATGCGGTAGAAAACCCGATTCGCGTCCTTGCGTGTTGCCAATACGCCCTTGTCGCGTAGTATCGACAGATGCTGCGAGATGTTGCTTTGTGACGTGCCGACTTGTTCCACAATATCCTGCACACTGACTTCCTGATCGCCGAGTACGCATAAAATCTTCAAGCGCAACGGGTGTGCGATTGCCTTGATAGCTTGTGCAGCCTGTTGAATGTCTTCATCTCTGTCAATCAGCTTGTTTGCCATATGTGTATCCCCATTACCCTAAATTGCCCTATCAAGCCACGCACCAAGCAGGACAAATTCGTCTAAAATGCACGTTCTTAAAAAATCACTATCCGCTTATATTCTACATCAATGAACGTCACCCCTGTTTTACTGCTCATTCTTGACGGTTTCGGCTACCGTGAAGATGCCGATTACAACGCCATTCTGGCCGCCCGCAAACCCAACTGGGACAAGCTTTGGCGCGACTATCCGCACACTTTGATTAACGCTTCTGAAAAATTTGTTGGCCTGCCTTCTCATCAAATGGGCAACTCCGAAGTGGGCCATCTCAACATCGGCGCCGGGCGCGTGGTGTATCAGGATTTGAGCCGCGTCGATGTGGCGATCGAGGATGGCAGCTTCTACACCAATCCCGCCTTGAGCAAGGCGGTTGCATTAGCCAAACAAAACGGCAGCGCATTGCACATCATGGGACTACTCTCTCCGGGCGGCGTGCACAGTCACGAGAATCATATCTTCGCCATGTTGGAAATGGCCGCTCTCAATGGCTTGAAAAAAGTTTATCTGCACGCTTTTCTGGATGGGCGCGATACCCCGCCCAAGAGTGCGGCGCAATCATTGCAACTGTTGCAGGAAAAATGCGCTGCATT
>PLBS01000177.1:0-56580 GCA_003134595.1 Gallionella sp.
TGGGCGAACTCTGAATTTTTAGAAGCTCCCCAAAGTTGCGGCCTTAATCAAACTGCCATCAGATCGGCTTCTTTCGCGGCCAGCGCCTTGTCGATTTCAGTGACGAAGCGATCAGTCAACTTCTGTATTTCGTCCTGTGTATGACGTTCTTCGTCTTCCGCGATCTCTTTGTTCTTGAGCGCATCCTTGAGGGTGTTATTGGCATCACGGCGAATGTTGCGCACCGCCACCTTGGCGGTCTCGCCTTCAGATTTGATCACCTTGATCAAATCGCGACGGCGTTCTTCTGTCAACATCGGCATCGGCACACGGATCATATCGCCGTTGGTGGCAGGGTTAAGCCCCAGGTCCGAATCACGAATCGCGCGCTCGACGGGGCCGACCATGTTCTTTTCCCACGGTTGCACACCGATGGTGCGCGCGTCGATCAGCGTGACGTTAGCGACTTGAGTGATCAGCGTCGGATTTCCGTAGTACTCCACCATCACATGATCCAGCAAACCGGTATGTGCTCTTCCGGTGCGCACCTTGCCCAAGTCTGATTTCAATGCGTCCAGCGACTTTTGCATTTTTTGTTCGGTCGTTTTTTTGATGTCAGCAATCACGGCTTCCCCCTGAGTTCAGTCAACACATACCCTAGTCAACGCGAACCAGGGTACCCTCACCTTCGCCCAACACCACGCGCTTCAGCGCGCCGGGCTTGAAAATACTGAATACGATGATAGGCAACTTCTGATCGCGGCACAATGTCAGTGCCGTCGCATCCATCACCTTGAGATTCTTGTTGATCGCCTCGTCAAAGCTCAGGCTTTGATAGCGAGTCGCTTTGGGATCCAGCTTGGGGTCGGCAGTATAAACACCATCCACTTTGGTAGCCTTGATCACCACCTCGGCGGACATTTCCACGCCGCGCAAAGCGGCGGCGGTGTCGGTGGTAAAGAACGGGCTGCCGATGCCCGCCGCGAAAATCACCACCTTGCCGTCTTCGAGGTAACGCAGCGCCTTGCCGCGAATGAACGGCTCGGCGACCTGCTCCAGATTCAATGCGGATTGCACGCGGCAATCCAGACCCGCACGCGTCATCGCATCCTGCAACGCCATCGAATTCATCACCGTGGCCAGCATGCCCATGTAATCGGCAGTCGCCCTGTCCATCCCCGCCGCTGCCGGAGCCACGCCACGGAAGATGTTGCCGCCGCCGATCACGATCGCCACTTGCACGCCCAAACCCACCACTTCCGCAATCTCGGTCACAATGCGCTCGATCACCTCGCGATTGATGCCGTAGCTGTCGTCGCCCATCAGGGCTTCGCCGCTGAGCTTGAGCAGGATGCGTTTATAGGCGGGCTTCATCGCAATTAACCCTTTGCAGCCGCTGCGGCGGCAGCCACTTCAGTCGCGTAATCTTCGACCTTCTTCTCGATACCCTCGCCCACCACGAACATCTGGAAGGCGGTCACCGATGCGCCCTTGCTCTTCAGCAATTGCTCGACGGTTTGCTTGCCGTCTTCGGCTTTGACGAACACTTGACCCAGCAGGGTCACTTCCTTGAGGAATTTCTGCACCGTGCCTTCGGCGATCTTTTCCAGCATCGCATCGGGCTTGCCGGCTTCGCGCGCCTTCTCGATGGCGATACGGCGTTCGGTCTCGATGTCCACCGGATTCACCCCGGAAGCATCGATAGACTTGGGCTTGCTGGCGGCGATATGCATGGAAAGGTCGCGGCCCAGCGCTTCGTCGCCGCCGGTGTAATCCAGCAATACACCGATCTTGCTGCCATGCAGATAGCTGGACAGCTTGCCGGTGCTGGTCGCGTAGCGCCCGAAACGGCGGATGCTGACGTTCTCGCCCAGCTTCATGATCAGCGCCTTGCGGGTTTCTTCCACAGTGCCGGAGCCATTGACGATCGCCATGCCTGACAATGCGGCGATGTCGGCGGGGTTGTTCTTCGCCACGGTCTCGGCCGCATTCTTTGCGAATGCGACGAAGTCATCGTTCTTCGCAACAAAGTCGGTCTCGCAGTTCACTTCCACCAGAGCACCGGTCTTGGCGCCGTTCGCGATGAACGTTCTGACCACACCCTCGGCGGTCACCCGGCTGGCTGCTTTGCTCGCCTTGGCACCGCTCTTGATGCGCAACTGCTCTTCAGCCACCTTCAAATCGCCGTTGGATTCAACCAGCGCTTTTTTGCATTCCATCATGCCGAGACCCGTCATCTCGCGCAGTTCCTTGACCATACTTGCAGTAATTTCTGACATCTTCTACTCCGTAATAATTATTCGAAAATTCTTTAATCCGTCACAGCGCCCTTGCTTGCCGTCGACACCAGCTTGGCGTATTTCGCCATCACGCCGCGCGTATAGCGGGGCGCAGGCGGTTGCCATGCGGCGCGGCGGCGCGCCAGCTCCGCATCATTCACATTGAGTTGCAGCAAGCGTAGTTCCGCATCGATGGTCACCGAGTCACCCTCGTTGACCAGCGCGATCGTGCCGCCCACCGCGGCTTCCGGCGCGACGTGGCCAACCACCATGCCGTAAGTGCCGCCGGAGAAACGGCCGTCGGTGATCAGGCCGACGGAATCGCCCAAGCCTTCGCCGATGATGGCCGAGGTGGGCGACAACATCTCGCGCATGCCCGGGCCGCCCTTGGGACCCTCGTAACGGATGATCACCACATCGCCCGCTTTGATTTTTCGCGCGAGTATCGCTTCCATGCACGATTCTTCCGAATCGAACACACGCGCCGGACCGGTGATCTTCGCCAGTTTGACGCCGGTGATCTTGGCTACCGCGCCTTCCAGCGCGAGATTGCCCTTCAGGATGGCGAGGTGTCCCTGTGCATAAATCGGATTGTTCCATGGGCGGATCACATCCTGATCCTTGCGCGGCTCGGCAGGCACATCCTGCAAAACTTCCGCAATGGTCTGTCCGGTAATGGTCAGCGCATCGCCATGCAACGCGCCATTCGCCAGCAAAATCTTCATCACCTGAGGAATCCCGCCGGCCTGGTGCAGATCGGTAGCGACATATAGCCCGGACGGCTTCAGGTCGCACAACACCGGCACGCGCGCGCGTATGGTTTCGATGTCATCGATCGTCAGCGACACCTGCGCGGCATGGGCGATGGCGAGCAGGTGCAACACCGCGTTGGTGGAACCGCCCACCGCCATGGTCACCGCGATCGCGTTCTCGAACGCCTTGCGCGTCAATATCTGACGCGGCAGTATCTGCTTTCTGATCGCGTTCACCAGCACTTCCGCCGATTTCGCGGTGCTCTCCGCTTTTTCCAGATCTTCCGCAGACATGGTGGAGGAATACATCAGGCTCAGACCCATCGCCTCGGCATTGGAGGACATCGTGTTCGCGGTGTACATGCCGCCGCACGAACCCGCGCCCGGACAGGCATGGCGTTCGATCTCGGTCAGCTCGGTCTCGTCGATCTTGTTCGCGGTGTATTGCCCTACCGCCTCGAACGCACTCACAATGGTCAGGTCGCGCCCCTTGTAATGACCGGGCTTGGTGGTTCCGCCGTACACGAAAATAGCTGGAATATTCAAACGCGCCATCGCGATCAGCGCGCCGGGTATGTTCTTGTCGCAACCGCCGATCGCGATCACGCCGTCCATGCTCTGGCCGTTGCACACGGTTTCGATCGAATCGGCGATCACCTCGCGCGACACCAGCGAAAATTTCATCCCCTCGGTGCCCATCGAGATGCCGTCCGAGATCGTGATCGTGCCGAACACCTGCGGCATCGCACCGGCTTTTTTCAGCGCGGCTTCGGCGCGCAAGGCCAATGCGCCGATGCCGATATTGCACGGCGTGATGGTGCTGTGCGCGTTCGCCACACCGACGATAGGCTTGTCGAAATCCTTGTCACCGAATCCCACCGCGCGCAGCATGGCGCGATTCGGCGAGCGCTGCACGCCCTGGGTGACGGTCTTGCTTCTGCGGTTGTCAGACATGATGGTCGCTTATAAAAAATTTATGGCTTATAAAATCACTTATAAAAAAAGGGGCTCGCGCCCCTTTATTGCGCCCCGTATGAGTTTAGGCCGCTTGATCTTGCTCGGCTGCCTGTCCGGCAACCTGTTCGACCAATTCATTCATCGCTTGCGCACGGCCTTCCAGCACCGCGTCAGCGATACCACGCGCATACAAACGGATCGCCTGGGTGGAGTCGTCGTTGCCGGGGATGATGTAATCCACGCCCAGAGGAGAATTGTTGGTGTCCACGATACCGATCACCGGGATGCCCAGCTTTTGCGCCTCGACGATGGCACCCTTCTGGTAGCCCACGTCGATCACGAACAGCGCGGCAGGCAGGCCTTTCATATCCTTGATGCCGCCCAGACTGCGATCCAGNNCGCGCCATCGGCAGTCATCTGTTCCAGTTCGCGCAGACGCTTGATGGATTCCTGCACGGTCTTGTAGTTGGTCAGCATACCGCCCAACCAGCGATGATTCACGAACGGTGAATCCGCGCGTACCGCTTCTTCCTGCAGAATGTCGCGCGCCTGACGCTTGGTCGCCACGAACAGAATGGTGCCCTTCTTCGCGGACAATTTGCGCACGAAGCTTTCCGCCTCGGCGAACATCGCGACGGTCTTTTCCAGATTGATGATGTGGATTTTGTTGCGATGACCGAAGATGAACGGTGCCATCTTGGGATTCCAGAAACGGGTCTGGTGTCCGAAATGCACACCAGCTTCCAGCATTTGACGCATAGTTACAGCCATGATTACTCCAATCGTAAGGGTTATTAACTGCCGCTCGCTAGCTTGACCCTTAAGGGCACCCCAACTTGTGCGAGCGGGAAATTTGCTCCAGATAATTTTTGGGACTATCCCGAAGCGGCGCGCATTCTATCACCAATGCGGCACTTAGCTCAACCTCATCTAACTGTAGGTCGGGATTCATCCCGACTTACCTGAAACGTCGGGATGAATCCCGACCTACGCCTCTCTGTTCATCGAAAATCTACTCACGCAATATCGCCAGCGGTGGAAGTACGGCCAGCCGGCGCGTGCCCAGCCACCCTGCCAGCATCACCACCGACGTCCCGCCCAGCCCGCCTATCAGCCAGATGGCGATGCCGGTCTGGTACGGGATTTCCAGAACGAAGCGCGCCAGCGCCCAGCCCAGCAGCACCGCGCCTGCGGCGGAGAACAGGCCGCTCAACAATCCCAGCACGGCGAATTCGCTCAGGTGCAGCCGCCGCAGATAACGGCTGTCCGCGCCCAGCGTGCGCAGGATCGCGGCTTCATGGATACGCTCGTCCTGTGTCGCAAGCAGCGCCGCATACAGCACGGCTATCCCGCTCAGCAGCGTGAACATGAACACCGCGCTCATGGTTTGCGAGATCTGGTCCATGATGTGGCGCACCTGCTCTATCATCGCCTCGGTGTCGATCAGCAGCAGGTTGGGGAATTTCTTGATCAGCGCATTCGCCGACTGCGCCTGATTCGCCGGCAGATGAAAGCTGGTGATATAGCTGGCCGGAAAATCTTCCAGCATGCCGGGCGCGGCGACCACGAAAAAATTCACCTGCATGGAATCCCATTGCACCTTGCGCAAGTTCACCACCTTAGCGCTGAACCGGTTTCCCGCCACGTCGTAGGTCAGCGTGTCGCCCATGTTTATGCCCAGCGTTTTGGCGATACCCTCCTCCACTGACAGCACAGATGTTGCGCCTTGCCCAAACCAATCTCCCTGTACCAGCTCATTACCTTTAGGCAAATGATCCAGCCAGGACAGATTGGTCTCGCGCTCCACCAGCCCGCGTGCGCGCGGATCGGGGTAGTCGTCGCCGCTGACCGGGCGCTGGTTGATCGCGACCAAACGCCCGCGCACCATCGGGAATAATTCCGGCGGCGGCAATTTCTGTCGCGCGAAAAAATCCAGAACCGCAGCGCGCTGATCGGGCTGCATGTTGACAATGAAACGATTGGGCGCATCCGGCGGCAGGCGCGAACGCCAGCTGTCCATCAGGTCGGCGCGCACGAAGGTGAGCAGCAGCAAGGCCATGCCGCCCAGGCTGAGTGCGACGATCTGCACCGCGTTGCTGCGCCCGTGCCGCGCAAGATTTGCAAAAGCATGGCGCGCCTTGAACGGCAATTTAGGCAAGGTGCGCACGATGAACCACGCCAGCAAACCGAACAACAGCAAGCCTGCCACCAAACCAGCAAGCACTGTCAGACCCAGCTTGAGCGAACCGGCCTGCCACAGGAACAGCCCGCACAACACCACCGCGCCTGACGCGTACAGCAATCCGGTGCCCGCTTCCGGCGCGCCCAGTTCGCGGCGGATCACGCGCAACGGTGAAACGCTTTTCAATTGCCACAGCGGCAGGAACGCGAAGCCCAGCAACAATGCCATGCCGCTCGTAGCGGCCTGCCACATCGGCGTCCAGCCGGGCGGCGGCAAACCGGCAGCGCGCATCGAGGCGATGGATTCCACCAGCGCGGCCTGCGCAGCATAGCCGAGCAGCTCACCCAACAACACGGCGCACGCGCCGAGCAGCAGGAACTGGTACAAAAAGATGCGTAGCACCTGTGATTGATTCGCGCCGAGGCAGCGCATCATCGCGCACGCATCAAGATGGCGCGAGATGAAATGCCGCGCGGCCAGCGCCAATGCAACGCCCGCCAGCACCACAGCGGTGAGCGCAGCCAGTCCGAGAAAATGCTCTGCGCGTTCCAGAGCGGTGCGTATCTCGGGACGCGCGTCGCGCACATCCTCAATCTTCTCGCCCACGCCCAGCCGTCCTTGTAACCAGCCCCGCAGATCGGCCACCTGCTTCGCATCCCCCGCCACTAGCAATCGGTAGTTGATGCGGCTCCCCTCCTGCACCAGCCCGCTGGCGGGCAAGTCGGCAGAATTCAATATCACGCGCGGCGCAAAACTGGCAAAGCCGACCGACTGATCCACATCGCGCACCACCTCTGCGGCCAGACGCAAATGCAGCGCGCCTATGCCCACCTCGTCGCCCAGTTCCACACCCAGCCGCTGCATCAGGCGCGCATCCGCCCACAGCGTGCCGCGCGCGGGGATGGAGCTACCAACTAATTCACTAGCCGCAACATCCCCTCCCCCTTGCAGGGGGAGGGTTAGGGAGGGGGTAGAAACTTGGCTGTCCTTCACCACTTCTACCCCCATCCCACTTGCCCCCTCGCTTCGCTCTCCCCCTCTGCAAGGGGGAAGGGACTGGTACGGCGCGTATGAACAATCCGGGTTGATAACAATCTTCCCCCGCAACGGGTACCCCTCCCCCACCGCCAAAATTTCCGCCAGCACGCTTTGCTGCTTGCCCGCCGCCATGCTCGGAAAACTCGCCGTCTCAACCACGCGCAGCCCGCGTTGCCGCGCAGCATCGCGGTAGGCAGGCTGCAATGGCCGCGACGAAGAAATGCGCAAGTCCGCACCCAGCAGGCTGGTGGCCTCCTGTTGCAGCGCCAGCCGCACCCGATCCGCGAACAGACCGACGGTGGCGATGCTGCCCACCGCCAGCACTAGCGCAATGAGCAGCACGCGCCATTCCCCGGCACGCCAATCGCGGCGAAGCAGATTGAGGGAGAGGCGGAAGAGGTTCATTTTTTCCCAGCGAAAAACGTGGATTGACTCTGCATATTATGTAAGGTGGATAAGCGTAGCGCATCCACCATTTGCCGCTCCATGTGCATATGCCCCATTCATCATTCGCAATCCATCCCTGTGATGTTTGTCGGCTCGTTGACGCCCCATGATTCTTCGTACCAACCCTTGCTCAAGGCATTGCCGAACGACGACCATGCCCATTCGCCGGGGCGGCTCGCCAACCCATGTTTCACCGGATTGTAATGGATGTAATCAACATGCCTGCGCCAATCCTCTTCATCGCGAATTGCATGTTCCCAGAATCTGCGCTGCCACACCATGCGTTCGTTGCGCGCATTGGTAGCGGTGCTGATTTGGCGCGAAGCGGCCTTTTTTATTTCACGCCAGCGGGAGGAATAATCGGCATCACCTTCCGGCATACGCCAGATGCAGTGCAAGTGTTCGGGCAGGATGACCATTGCGTCAATCTCAAAGGGGCGAGTTGCCATCACCTTGCGGAATGCCTGCCTCAGCACTTCAACGCGATCTTCATTGGTGAAAATCGGAACGCGGTCATGAGTGACAACAGTAAAGAAGTAGATGCCACCGGGGAGGTAAGCCCGGCGATAGTTGCTCACGCTGTTTCCTTTCTCATGAACAGGTTGGTGGATGCACTGCGCTTATCCACCCTACGAAACTTTATATTTACCGAGAATTCCCCAAGCCTCATCATAAGCTTTGGTGGAATCAAGCTTCTCCATGAAAATGCGCTCAAGGTTGGTCATCCCATCTGGTTGCCGAACATATTCTCCAGAAGCAATGTCCACCAACGATGCATAAAAGAGAGAGCCTTGCATAAATTCAAGAGTTTGCACTCCTATCTGAAACGGGTAGGGGTGAGCCTTGGCCTCTTGACCACGCACCATATCAGGCAATGGAATACGGATAGTCAAATCACGTTCTCGCAAACAACGATCACCATCACATCACCCGCCCATCCGCCAAGTGCAACTGCCTGTTACAGCGCCGTGCCAGCGCTTCGTCGTGGGTGACGAGGATCAGCGTGGTGCCCTGCGCGCGGTTCAGTTCCAGCATCAGCTCGATGATCTGGCTGCCGGTGGTGGCGTCGAGGTTGCCGGTCGGCTCGTCGGCGAACAATATTTTCGGCTGGACGACGAAGGCGCGCGCAATCGCCACGCGCTGCTGTTCGCCGCCGGAAAGGTGTTTGGGCAGGTGATCCATGCGCTGCGTCAATCCCACGCGCCGCAAGGCTTCCGTGGCACGCTCGCGCGCATCGGGTGCGGCGTGCAGTTCCAGCGGCAGCATCACGTTTTCCAGCGCGGTCAACGCGGGCAGCAACTGGAAGGACTGGAACACGAAGCCCGCCAGTCGTCCGCGCAGTCGCGCGCGGCCATCTTCGTCGAAAGAGAAAATATCCGTGCCGTCGAGGTACACCGTGCCGCTGCTGGGCGCGTCCAGCCCGGCCAGCAGTCCCAGCAGCGTGGACTTGCCGGAACCGGACGCGCCGAGTATCGCCAGGCTGTCGCCCGCCTCCACGCTGAAATTGACCTCGTGCAGGATGATCAGCGGCTGGGCATCTCCTTCCATTGAGGGACTTGCCACTTGCTTACCGAGATTAATTGCCTGCACAATCGCTGCCATGAATACCTCAATATATTTCGGTTTCGTCATTGATAGAACTACTAGCCATTCGACTAAGCCCGCAAGCGGGCAAGTCGCTAGTTATCCCGCGAAGGCGGGAATCCAGTTTAATCAAAACGCTGGATTCCGGGTCAAGCCCGGAATGACGGCTTTTTTAATAATCATCCTGCTATTCGCTGCACTGTGGCTACCGCAATCCGCACATGCCGAAAAAAACATTTTGGTATTCGGCGACAGTCTATCAGCCGGTTATGGCATCGCCATAGAAAAAAGTTGGGTCAATTTGTTACAGCAGGAATTGCTGCGCACGCAATCCGGATTCAGCGTCGTGAACGCCAGCATCAGCGGCGAGACCACCACCGGCGGGCGGCAGCGCATCGCCAAAGCGTTAAAACAACATCACCCGGCTATCGTGATCGTGGAACTCGGCGCAAACGATGGGATGCGTGGCGCGCCAATCAAGGACTTCGAGGCCAACCTGAGCTACATCATTGAACAGTCGCTGCGCTCAGACGCGAAGGTGCTGCTGATCGGCATGAAGTTGCCGCCCAATTACGGCGGGCCATACACCACGCAATTCCATAATGTGTATCCACATCTCGCGCAGAAATACCGTATCCTGCTGCTACCTTTCCTGCTGGAAGGCGTTGTCGCGGATCAATTCCAGGCCGACAACCTGCATCCCATTGCCGAGGCACAGCAGCACATCATGCTGAATGTCATGCAGGAACTAAAACATCTACTCCACTAACATCATGCCGAATCGCCTCGCACTTGAAACCAGCCCCTACCTGCAGCAGCATGCCGACAACCCGGTGGACTGGCATGCTTGGAACCCGGACACGCTGCGTCTCGCCCGTGAACAGGACAAGCCCATCCTGCTCTCGATAGGTTATTCGGCCTGCCACTGGTGCCATGTGATGGCGCACGAATCGTTTGAAGATATCAACGTCGCCGCAGTGATGAATGAGCTTTTCATCAACATCAAAGTCGATCGAGAAGAGCGTCCCGACCTCGACCAGATCTACCAGACCGCGCATCACCTGCTGACACAGCGCAACGGCGGCTGGCCGTTGACGATGTTCCTCAGCCCGGACGGCACGCCATTTTTCGGTGGTACTTATTTCCCCAAGCAGGCGCGCTACAACCTGCCCGCCTTTCCCGATCTGTTGAAACGCGTGTCACAGGTGTATGCGGAGAACCGCGCAGAACTTGCCGAACAGGGCCAGCATCTGATCGCGGCACTTGCCGAAACATTGCCCAGACCGGGCAGCGCCGAGGTGTCGCTGAATGACACGCCGCTCGCATTGGCAGTGCAGCAACACAGCGCAAACTTCGACAGCGTAAATGGCGGCTTCGGCGGCGCGCCGAAATTTCTGCATCCCGCAGAACTCGATCTGCTGCTGCGCCGCAGCCATGTTAGCGGTGACCAGCAGGCGCGGCACGTTGTGCATTTCACGCTGCAGCAGATGGCGCACGGCGGACTGTATGACCAGCTCGGCGGCGGTTTTTGCCGCTACAGCGTGGACGAACGCTGGGATATTCCGCACTTCGAAAAAATGCTTTATGACAACGGCCTGCTGCTCGGCCTGTATTGCGACGCGTGGCAAAGCAGCGGCGATCCGATGTTTGCACGCGTCGTCGAGCAGACCGCTGCCTGGGTGCTGCGCGAAATGCAATCTCCGGACGGGCATGACACAAATAACAGCGTAAATTCCGAAGTCCGTCATACCCGTCTCCCCCACCCCAACCCTCCCCCGCGAGCGGTAGAGGGAGCAAACGAGTCGCTACGCGAAATCTACGTTAATCGCGGCTACTACTCCTCGCTGGATGCCGATTCGGAGCATGAGGAAGGCAAGTTTTATGTGTGGCAGCGCGACGAGATTCGCGAGTTATTGAGTGACGATGAATACGTGCTGATCGCGGACTATTACGGTTTGGACAACCCGGCCAATTTTGAACATCACGCATGGAATCTGCGTATCAGCGCATCGCTGGCAGAAATCGTCCAACGCATGGGCATCTCCGCAGAGCAAGAATCTGCATTGCTGGTTAGTGCCCGGCAAAAACTATTTGCGGCACGCGAACAGCGTATCCGCCCGGGGCGCGATGAGAAAATCCTCGGCGCATGGAACGGCCTGATGATCACCGGCATGGCGCGTGCCGCACGGGTGTTCAACCGCCCGGACTGGCTGCATTCGGCGCAACGGGCGATGGATTTCGTGCGCAGCAACTTGTGGCGCGATGGAACATTATTGGCGACGTATAAAGATGGCAAAGCCCACCTCAACGCCTACTTGGACGACCATGCTTTTTTGCTGAATGCCTCGCTGGAATTGTTGCAAACCGAATTTCGCAGCGCAGACCTGGCCTTTGCGGTGCAGCTCGCCGATGCCTTGCTGGCGCGTTTCGAGGACAAACAAAACGGCGGGTTCTTCTTCACCAGCCATGACCACGAAGTGCTGATCCAGCGTAACAAGATCGGGCAGGACAATGCCACTCCTTCCGGCAACGGCATCGCCGCACAAGCATTGCTGCGCCTGTCCTTACTCACTGGGCACACTGGGCTCACCGGAAAAACAGAATATGCAGAAGCCGCCGAACGTTGCCTGAAACTGTTCTTCCCGGCACTGCAACAAACCGCCGGTTATCACAGCAGCCTGTGCACGGCACTCGCGGAAAACTTGCAGCCATCTTCTTTGCTGGTATTGCGCGGAACAGCCAGCGCAACAAACGCTTGGCAGAGCGCCTTGCGATCACGCTACTTGCCAAACGTGATGACGATAGTACTTCTTGATGATGTCGCAGACCTACCCGGCGTGCTCGACAAACCGCGTGGAGAAAAAGCCACCGCCTGGCTATGCCACGGCACGCAATGCTTGCCGCCGATCACAGACCTGGACGAGTTGCTTGAGCATTTAGGGAGCCTCTAAAAATCCACATTTCATCCCAACTGATGAAACTACTAGCCATTCCACTAAGNNAAAATTTCTTGCTTACATATAAAACATATGCGGCGCGGCGAAATTTTTTACGCGCCTTGCATTTGGGCGAACTCTGAATTTTTAGAGACTCCCTTTAGACTGGCCCGTCGTCCCATCAGTGGAACCTACTAGGACTTTTTCCGCTCCGGCAGCGTCAGCGCAAAGACGCCCAGCGCAACGGCAAACCACAGCGTCACCAGCCGGATCAGCACGGTCGCGGCGACAGCCTGCGGTTGCGCGACGTGGTTCAATATCAGCAAGGTGACCATGGTGGCTTCAGCCCCGCCGAGGCCGCCGGGAAGAAAACTGAGCGCGCCAACCAGCATCGAAAAGGCATAAATGAACAGCGCGGTTGGCAGCGACAGGTCGCTGCCGAGAACGTGCATGATGTAGTAGAAAGCCACTCCCTCCGCGCCCCACGCGACCAGCCCGAGGGCAATGCCATACAGCAGCATGGGCAGGCGAAAGCAGCGCCCGGAATGCAGCACGATCTCAATGCCGTGATCAACCAGCTTGCCCAGCCGCGCAGATAAACGATTCTGCGCAAAGGTCTTGAGCGCTCGCAGCCATTTGGTTTGCTGGAGGACGACCAGTCCGGTCACGATCAGCGCGGCAAGAATCACGACCAGGGGCTGGGCCGGCGGATACACCCACAAACCGATGGAAACCAGCAACAGCATGCTGATGAGGTTGGAGAAATGTTCCGAGAAGAACGCCGCCAGACTCTCCGGATAGGAAACGCCATGGTGTTTAAGGAACAAGCTGCGTATCGCTTCGCCCGCTTTGCCGGGAAGAATGGTCATGCCGAAGCCCGCAATATAGATGCGCAGGCTTTCAGTAGTATGGACGCGGTGTCCGAGCAGCGCGAGAAATTTCTGCCAGCGCACAAAGCGCAGACCATAGTTGACCAGCGAAAGCATCAGCGCAATGGCGGTGCCTAACAGTCCCACACGAACCATCGCCGCAACCACCTCTTGCCAGCCGCCCCATATCGAAAATACCAGATAGCCGACTGCGCTAAGCAATATGATCAGCAGCAGCGCGCGGAATCGCCAGCCGGACAAGACGGTGTGCGTCATGCAATCAGCAGGATGGTCGTCACCAGCCACGCGCCGACCGCAATGAACAAATGCGGGTCGCGCACCAGATCGTGCGATGGATCACCGCCCCGGCTCTGGTGGTGCAGCAGATAGATATATCGGAATACACCGTACATCACAAACGGCACGGTGTAGATCAGGTTGGGCGTGTTATGGATGCGTATGGTGTCGGGATTCATGGTGTACAGGCTGTAGCTCATGATCAGGCCGGCGGCGGTAATCCCTATCATCTTGTCCAGCAGCACCGGGCTGTAATGTTCCAGCACTTTGCGATGCGCGGTTTTATCATCGGTCAGGGCAATGATTTCCGCGCGGCGCTTGGTGAAACCGAGAAACAGCGTCACCATCAGGCCGCATAGCAGCAGCCACTGTGAAGGCGGAATGCCGACCCCCAGCGTGCCGGCGAGTATGCGCAGCATGAAACCGGTGGCGATGATGAACACATCCAGAATCACCACATGCTTGAGCCGGAGCGAATACGCGATATTCATTAGCGCATAGCATAGCAGGATGATGAACACCGTCGGCGATGCAGCATAGGCAAGCACCAAACCCAGCGAGCCCAACAACGCCGCAAGCATGCCGGCGGCAGATATGCTCACCCGCCCCGCCGCTAAAGGTCTCTGGCTTTTCTTGGGATGAAGGCGATCCTGCTCCATATCAACGATATCGTTGAAGGTGTAGATCGCGCTGGATACCAGGCAAAACGCGATGAAGACAACCACCACTTGTGCGACCAGATGCGGGTCATGCCAGGCATGGCCGAACAACAGGCCGGTAAACACGAAAGTGTTCTTCACCCACTGGTAGGGGCGCATCAGGCGCAACAGTTCGAACAATTTTTTCATTTTATGGTTTTGGAATTTGCCGATAGTAAGGGTAATCGGCGGACGACAGCAATTCCTTGTCTCCCCGGCTATCGCCGTATGCGTACAAGCTATAGCCCTCTCGCGCGCCCAGCAAAGCTTCCAGCCGCCGCACTTTCTCGATGCCGTAACAGTTCGCCCCCGAAAGTTTGCCGGTGACGTGCCCATCCTCCCGCGTTTCCAGATGCGTAGCGATCACGTCGTCGAAACCTGCCTTGATCGCCCAAGGCTGCACGTAAAGATCCAGCGACGCGCTGATCACTACACAGCGGTGGCCTTGCTGTTTGTGCCAGTCCAGCCGTTGCAGTGACTCATGCCGGAGCAAGCCCGGCAGGATGAGCGCCGCGAACCGCTCGGCTCCCTGTTGCAGTTCATCAATACGCATCCCGGCGAGACAGTGGACGAGCACTCGTTCTTTCGCAACACCGTTATCAATCAGACCGAGCGCGTATCCTGCCAGGGTCGGCGATAGCACGAGCGCATGGCGCGCAACCGCCGCCGCACCCAGCGTATGCAACAGGAACGGCAACAGGGTATCGCGCCGCGTCAGCGTGCCGTCGAAATCGAATGCCGCCACAACCGGCTTTTCCGCTTGCGCCGCGCTCACAATTTCAGCCGCTTGAAAATGGGTTCCGGGATAAGTTTGATGATCAGCATGATGTAGCGCCAGAACCACGGCAGATAAACCACGTCCGCCGATTTGTTCAACGTAGCCACGATGCGCTCGCCTATGCTTTGCGGAGATGCGACCAGAAACATTCCGGGCAGTCCATAGGTCATGGCGGTATCCACGAACCCCGGCTTGATGGTGATGACCCGCACACCGCTGGCAAACAGGCGGTTGCGCAGTCCTTGCAGGTACAGGTTCAGCGCGCCTTTCGCGGCGCCATAGACATAGTTGCTCTGCCTGCCGCGGTCGCCCGCCACCGAGGAAATGCCAATGATGAAGCCGCACCGTTTAACGTGAAGCTCGCGTAGCGATTCGTTTGCTCCCTCTCCCTTCGGGGGAGGGTTGGGGAGGGGGAAACGGGCATGGCAGGTTTCATAATCAGGGGTAGCAATCCTGCCATGCCCGTTAGGCTCGAAATAATTCGCGCAGTGGCTGAGGATGGAGGCCGCGCCGGTGAAATTGCTGGCGATGACTTTCACGCCCACGCTAAAATCGCGCGCCGCCTGCTGGTCACCGAGGTAACCGAAGGCCAGCACCACGCCGGAAAGATTCGGCATGGCTGTAACAACGGATTTTAAAAACGCCTCGTGGGTATCGGTCGCTTCCGCGTCGAACAAACCATAGTGCACCTCAACGCCGTAGCGCAGCCGCAAATCAGCGGCGATGCGCCGCAATTCCTCTTTGTCGCGCGAGGCAAGGTACAAGGCATCGCCGCGCACGGCAAAAGCAGCGGCGGTAGCGCGTGCGATGGCCGAGGTGGCCCCGAGTATCAATACCGCTTCACTCATGGCACCTCCCCGATTTCCAAACGCCGCGACAAACTGGAGCTGAACCTGTTTTCCGGATCGACCGCATTTTTTATCTTGAGCCATTCTGCGTAGCGCGGATACATGGCGCGGAACGAGTCGGCGGAAAGCCGCGCATCCTTGGCGAGGTACACGCGTCCGCCGTGCTGCAAAACGATCTCGTCCAGTTTATCCAACAGCGCGAATAACCCGTCATCCGGGTGCCCGGCCAAAAGTTTTCCGGAGCGGATCG
Source organism: Gallionella sp. (assembly GCA_003134595.1). Classification (GTDB taxonomy): domain Bacteria; phylum Pseudomonadota; class Gammaproteobacteria; order Burkholderiales; family Gallionellaceae; genus Gallionella. Next base: position 15,895 of record PLBS01000177.1, read on the forward strand.
GCAAGTCCAGTGCCAGGGTATAGCCAGCCATCGGGAAGGACAGCAGCCCCCGGCCTTGTGCACCAAAACGTTTCAGCACGGCAAGGAAGGAAGGGCGACGACTGCCCGAAAGTTCTTCCAGCAATTTCCTGATACCTTCAAACGCAGTCGCATCCGGAATCACGCACTGATATTGCACGAAGCCGCGCTTGCCATACAGGCGGTTCCAGTGACCGATTGCATCCAGCGGATAAAAGTAGGGATCGTAACCGGTCAAAAACGGCTGCTGTTTTTTTCCTTCAAGCCGATAATAAAACGAGTTGAACGCGCCTATGCTCAACGGGTTCAAAGCCCAACCAGGAAGATCGAACGGGACTGAACGACTGCGATTCTGCCTGGTGGAAAATGCATCGCCGATATCGACTGGCAGCTCTTCTGCTGCCGCATGATGTCCACACATGGCGATTCCGCGACCCAGATTTTCTCCGGTCGCCAGGCTGTCTATCCAGGCTACGGTGTAGCGATCATCAATGGCAGGATTTTGCAGGTGCTGAAAAAGTTGTTCGAAGTTGCCGGCGGCATGATGCCGCACCATCATGTGCGCGCTTTGTATCGGAATGAGCTTGAATGTCACTTCGCCGATGATGCCGGTCAACCCCATGCCGCCCACCGTGGCCCAGAAAAGTTCTGCATTGTCATCAGGTGTACATGTCACGCGGCTGCCATCGGCCAGGATCAGTTCGATGGAAAGCACATGGTCGCCGAATGAACCGTCATGGTGATGGTTCTTACCATGCACGTCCGCCGCCACGCAGCCGCCCAGAGAAACAAATTTCGTCCCCGGCGTGACCGGCAGGAACCAGCCCTTGGGAGCTATCACATTCAGAATTTCCGCCAGCGTCGCGCCAGCCTCGGCGCGCAGAATGCCGTTGACCACGTCAAATTCCAGCAAACGGTTAACGCGTTCCGTCAGCAGCACACGCCTGTTTTCATTCAGCGCCGCATCGCCATAGCTGCGTCCCTGGCCGCGCGCAATCACGCTGTCCGAATCGGGACGCAGATCGGCGTAACGTTCCGGGCGTTCCAGTTCGCAGGATTGCACCGGGTAACGTCCCCAGCCGGAGATGGGCGTAATCAGAGTGGGCATGGCAGTCTGGCAGGCGTTAACTGCCCCACCTCGAAAAATATTTTTCGTCGCAATGGCAGGGCACATGCGGAAGATGGTCCGGAATGTTGCAATACTTATTTTTGATAGGCTTCACGACACAATCCTTTTTATTTGGTAATTGGCAAATCGAAAAGGTGGCTCCACGCACAGATTACGGCAGGCTTTGCGACTGAGTCGCAGCATTTCCATAGTTCAGAACACTAACCAGCGCTAACCTGGCGTTGTAACGAACTGACGCGTCATCAGGAAAACTCTTCACCAACCCCTGCCATTCAAGCACAAAAGAATCCTGACTCTCCTTCCAGAAGTGGAGCATAGCCGGATCCCACTTGGCCTGAACAGGTGGTTGCTTCAATAGTGGTTCCAAATTCTGCAGGTGGGTCATCGCGTCGCGTGGATCACCGGTTCTCGAAACGTCACGCAGATCAATTGCCACTTCGACCAATTTGGTCATGATATCCCGTGCTTCGGGAACAGTTATGTTGCCGGCCATCTCGCCAGCTTCACGAAACCGCCCTTTTGGTAACTGATAACTCATGATCTTTTGGAAAGCAGGCAGGTAATGTCCTGGGTACGCCCGCAAATCGGTGTCTACCAGCGCTTCATAACTGCGCCAGTCACGCGGGCGCTCTACCGTTTGAAAACCCCACAGCAACGCTATAACAAGTAATAGAGCCGTACGGGGCACTGCCTTCAAACGCCACGACAGAGCGACAATCAACAGCACGGCAGGCCACACTGCGAGGGTCAAAAAACGATCTGAAACGAGCGAAGGCGTAACGTAAGGAATCAGCTGGGTGTAAGGCATGCAGAGCAGCACAAAGGCGATCAAAGCAAATCCCTCCAGGGATCGTTTTCGCAGAATCACCACCACACTGGCTATGGCGGCTAGCAAAATCGCCACCCCGAGAGTGACCATAACGGGCAGATATGGATCATCAAATACCGGATAAATGAAATGACGACTTTCCGGGCTAACGGCAAGACGAACCAGCCAACCCAAAACTGCCAGCGCTCTGGTAATTACCTCAACCCCAAAATAAACAGAGGCCTTTACCGTGCTGTTTGCCGAAAAGATCAGGGCGATGCACGCTGCCAGCACCAGGCTGGCGAGAGGCCATAGCAACACGGAACGATGCCTGTCCGGTATCGGAATATCGCGCCAGAAGAGCATCCAAAGCATGGCGATGACCGGTGCCACCGCAACAGCCGTCGCCTTCGAGAGCATCGCCGCCAGCAATGCAACCAAAGCTGCGGTGGCATAACTATGGGAAAGCCCCTGTTCCCGTTTAGCCTTCACGGCAAACCATAGCGCAAGCAATGAGAACATGGTTGAAAGCACGTCTTTGCGACCGCTGATCCACACCACCGCTTCGGCATGCGAGGGATGTACAACAAATAATGCAGTAACTGCAGCCGCAGCCCATGGCGCGCTCGCGGCATCTGCCGGGCGGAAATATCGCCATACAGCCATCGTAGTGCCGTTGACGAGCGGCAAGCAAAGCAGATACAGAAGGACATTGTGCACCCGAAACGCAGATGGAGTCAGGCCGAACAGCGTGATATCGAACCAGTAGGAAAGATCGCGTAGCGGAAGGAACTCATAAGGATTGTACGGCTCGGTAAAAAGGCGCCACAGCCCGGCTAAGTGCAACCCTGCCAGTTTGGTATTTTCAACAACGTAGACTGTATCATCATTAACAAACGGGTAATCAAGAGCCTGCAGGTAGGCGGCAACAGCTACGGTAATGCCGCCCAACACAAGCGCCAAAGGTGCAACTTGCCGCATGCGCACAAGAAGGAGCTGTAAGTTCATTTTCCTGCCCGATATTTTAGAGGCGGAGAATCAGTGGTTGGAATATGATCATCGCTGCAGCTCTCGGTATACGCACGCCCATCAGCGCAAGCTCACCCCGTTCGACTGCGCGGAGAAACCAAGCGCGCTCATCGCACCCACGCCGAAGCGTTTTGCCAGACGATCAGCGAAGTTTTCCTTCATGGTGAAGTCGACGATGTTCTCGGCCTTGACGACATCGCGCGCCACTGATTCCACGGTGCCAAAACCATCCGCCAAACCCATCTCCACGCCCCGCTGTCCGTTCCACACCAAACCGCTGAATGTGTCCGGTGTTTCCTTGAGACGTTTACCGCGCCCCTTCCTCACCACATCGATGAACTGCTGATGAATTTCCGCGAGCATCTGTTTGGCGTATCCCTCCTGTGCCGTACTGAGCGGAGAAAATGGATCGAGGAAACCCTTGTTGGCTCCGGCCGTTATCAGGCGGCGTTCAACGCCGAGCTTCGCCATCGTGCCGGTGAAACCGAAGCCGTCCATCAACACACCGATGGAGCCGATCAAACTGGCCTTGTCCACGAAAATCTTGTCCGCCGCAGCCGCCACGTAATAGCCGCCCGACGCGCAGATGTCATCGACCACCACATACAGCGGGATCTTCGGATATTGCGCGCGCAGGCGGCGAATCTCATCATTGATCTGCCCCGCCTGCACCGGACTGCCGCCGGGACTGTTGATGCGCAGAATCACGCCCTGCGTGTTCTTGTCCTTGAATGCATCTTGCAGACTGGGAATCAGATTATCGGCACTCGCCATACTGTCCGCCGCAATCACACCCTGAATTTCTACCAGTGCGGTGTGTTTACCGACGCCCAATGCAGTTTCATTTTTGCCCAGCCAGCCCATAAAAATAAACAGCACGATGAACATGAATCCCAACGTCAGCATCCTGAAGAAAATACTCCAGTGCCGCGCCCGGCGTTGTTCCTGCAAGGCCGATATCGCCAGCTTCTCCAGCACACCGCGTTCCCAGTTGTTGTTTTGATCTGACATCGTAATTCCTTTATTAAAATCGTTAAGCGTTTGCCTTGAACCAGGCTCGTAGTTCCGAAAAATCCCCCACCAGCGCAAGCGGGTTCAACTCCTGCAACTGCTCCGGCGAGTGCGCGCCGTGTCCCACCGCCACCACATCCACCTTGGCATTCTGCGCCATCTGCACATCGTGCGTGGTATCGCCCACCATCAGGGTGCGCCCGGCGCTGGCGCCCAACTCATCCATCAGCTCGAACAGCATGGCCGGATCGGGCTTGGAAAAAGTCTGATCTGCCGTGCGTGTCGCGTGAAAATAGCTTTTCATACCGGTGGATTCCATTGCCCTGTCCAATCCCGCGCGACTCTTGCCGGTCGCCACACCCAGCCGGTAACCCGCATCGTGCAACTCCGCTATCGTTTCTCGCGCGCAATCGAACAAAGGAATCGCCTCATCCTGCGCCAGAAAATGATGGCGATAGCGCTCCACCAAATCAGGGCGCATCGCCTCCGGCATATCAGGCACGGCATAGCGCAACGCCTGATCCAAACCCAAGCCGATCACATGACGCGCGGTTTCATCATCGGGAACAGTCAAACCCAAATCGCGACATGCGGCCTGTATCGAACCCGCAATCACTGCGGTCGAATCCATCACCGTGCCGTCCCAGTCGAACACGATCAAATCGTAGCGTTTATTCATTACATCAAAGCAAAAAAAGAGGCGCGGATATTACCACCTTCGGACTGCACACCCAACATATAGGAACCTTTAGAAATTCGTTTTGCGGGATGAAGCGCAAGGAGCCGCGCAGCGAACAACGAGACATATCAGGTTGATAGGCGAGGAGTGAGCGAGCACGTGACGCCGCGGTTCGCCCGAAAAATGAATTTATAGAGGTTCCTATGCCACAATGCGCGCATGAAGAAAACTGAACACACCCACTGGCTGTTGTATTGCCGTCCCGGCTTCGAGCAGGATTGCGCGCAGGAAGCGCTGCGCCAGGCAAAGCAACAAAAGCCCATCATTGGTACAGAGCAACCCGCCATCCTCGCCGACAGCGGCTATGTTGTAATCGCGCTCAACGAGCAGACATTGAATTACCGTGAACTCATCTTCACACGCCAGTTGATCCGCTTGCATCACACCATCGCAACATTGCCTGAACGTGACCGCCTGACACCCATACTTGATGCCATCGCGGCACTGCCCGGCAACTTCGGCGCGCTATGGCTGGAAGTGCCGGACACCAACGACGGCAAACTGTTGACGACCTTTACGCGTCGTTTCCAACCGTTGCTGGAGGCCGCGTTGCGCGAACAGGAACGCTTGCAGGACGATCCCCGCACGACCCGTTTGCATATCTTTTTTCCCGACAAATCCTCCGCGCTGATCGGCACCAGTGATCCGCACAACAGCGCGGACGCGATCATGGGCATCGTCCGTCAGTCCATGCCCGCCGAGGCACCAAGCCGCTCCACGATGAAACTTGCCGAGGCGATCGAGGTGTTCATGGATCGCAGCGAGCAGACGCGTCTGTTAAGAACAGGGATGCAGGCGGTGGATCTGGGCGCGGCTCCCGGCGGCTGGACCTGGCAATTGGTCAGGCGCGGCATCCGCGTGACCGCGGTCGACAACGGCCCGATGAAGGGCGTGCTTATAAATCATCCACTGGTGCAACATCTCAAGCAGGACGGCTTCAAATACGCGCCGCGCAAAGCGGTGGATTGGCTGGTATGCGACATGGTGGAAAAACCCTCCAAGGTCGCCACGCTGATCGGTGAATGGTTCGCGGCAGGCTGGTGCAAACACGCGATTTTCAATTTGAAACTACCGATGAAGCAGCGCGTCGTCGCACTCGACAGCGCATTGGGCGGCATCCGCAAACGGCTGGATGAAGAAGGCATCAACTACCGCATGATGGCGAAACAGCTATATCACGATCGTGAGGAAGTGACAGTGTTTTTGACGAAAACCAAGGGGTGAGACTTGAAAACGTGATCCTCCAGCCCGCGTAGGATGGGTTGAGCGTAGCGATACCCATCAATCAATCAAACACCCTTCCCGCTCCCCGCAACCCAATTCCACACCCGCATCGCCCGCCCAATCCTTCGGCAAAATACCGGCTTGCACGTAACGATGGAATGACGAATGAGGCCACTCTGCCACATGTGACACCAAGCCGTGCTTGACCGGGTTGATATGAATGTAATCGACATGCCGTGAAAAGTCCGCCTCGTCGCGGATGAGGTGCTCCCAATACCGCCGCTGCCAAATTCCACGCTCGCCTTTGCGTTGTCGGCTGTTGGAGCGGCGCTCGCCATGCGGCAAGCCACGCGAAAAGAACGTTTTGATAGCCTCCAGCGTAGCGCAAAATCGCTGTCTCCGGCAGGCAATGTCCAGATGGCGTGCATGTGCTCCGGCAACACCACGATGGCATCCACAATGAAGGGATGGCGCTCACGGGTATATTCAAAAGCACTGCGCAACAACCCGATGTGCTCGGTCAGCAGGGCTTGCGAACGGTCGGCAAGATTGACCGTGAAGAAATAGCTGACTCCGGCAATGCGGCTGCGGCGGTAATTTGTCATGTGTGCATGATAGCGATGGGTATCGCTACGCTCAACCCATCCTACGAACTACGAACTAAGGGTTAGCTGCGGAATCCAATTTCGCAATAAAACTCTCCAACTCCTTAGGCAACGGCGCGATCAGGTGCATCGCCTCCCCCGTCAGCGGATGCGCGAACGCGATGCTGTGGGCGTGCAGGAACATGCGCTTCAATCCCTGTTTCATCAATGCCTTGTTGCGCGCAAAGTCTCCATACTTGTCGTCACCGGCGATCGGAAAGCCGAGGTGTGAAAGATGCACGCGGATCTGGTGAGTGCGTCCGGTCTTGAGCTGCGCTTCGAGCAAGGAAAATCCAGGCCAGTCATTTTGTGGCGCCCAGCTTTTTTGCAGCGCGAAGATGGTATGCGAGGCTTGCCCGTCTTCCCTGACCATCACGCGCTTCTCGCCTTGCGGGGTATCGAACTTATGCAGCGGCAATTTGACGTGCTGTTTGGCGTTCTTCCATTGCCCCAGCACCAGCGTGAAATAACGCTTGTCGCTGTTGCCTTCGCGCATGATCTCGTGCATCGCAGTGAGCGCGGAACGCTTTTTCGCCAGCAGCAACACACCGGAAGTTTCGCGGTCGAGTCTGTGCACCAACTCCAGAAACTTGGCTTGCGGGCGGGCGCGGCGCATTTGTTCGATGACCCCGAAGCTGACCCCGCTGCCGCCATGCACCGCGACACCGGACGGTTTGTTCACCACCACCAGCGCGTCATCCTCGTAAATGATTGGGAACTCCACCGCCGGGATGTGCGTTACTTCTGGTTCATGCTTTTCCGCTACGCGGATCGGCGGGATGCGCAGCAGGTCGCCCAGTTTCAGCCGGTAGGTTTGATCAATGCGCTTCTTGTTTACCCGCACTTCACCGCGCAGGATGCGATACACGTGGCTTTTGGGCACGCCTTTCAGATGTTTGAACAGGAAGTTGTCGATGCGTTGCGCCGCGCCACTTTCGTCTATCTCCAGAAAGCTCACAGAATCTTTGCTTAAACCATTCATTTTGCTTATACTTCACCGCTCGCGCGTTTTGGATTGGGTAAGTTTGGGATGTAATTTATATCCCTCGCCATAAAAACTGGCCGCCAAGGATTTTTTGGCGCAAGCGACGGTGCAATGTACCGCCACCCTACCAGCCGCAGCCCGGTTAATATCACTCACCGGTACCAGCAGTGATAGTAATTGATTTACGCGCTCAAAGCACCTGTGGATTTTCCGTGACGCAGCCAGCATGGCTGCCTCACCCCTAAGGAACTTTTGCACCAGTCGGCGTAGCGAATGCAGCGATGCACCCGCAGCCACCGATACAAAAGTCCCAAAGAACAATTTTTTAGACTAGCTACCGATAGAGAACTAACTTGGCCAACCGTTTGCACAATACAAGAATTTTTGCACGATTGCTCCTCTCTCACGCCTAATCGCGTGTAGCTTGGTTTTGCCCGTGTCAGAGCGCGGGAGACAATAAAATGAAACGCATGTTATTTAATGCGACACAACCGGAAGAACTCCGTGTCGCCATTGTTGACGGTCAGAAACTCATCGACCTGGACATTGAAACCGCCGGCAAAGAGCAACGCAAAAGCAACATCTACAAAGCTGTCATCACCCGCCTCGAACCCAGCCTCGAAGCCTGTTTCGTCGAATACGGCGGCAACCGGCACGGCTTTCTCCCATTCAAGGAAGTAGCCCCGCAGTTTTACCAACCCGGCAGCGGCAACCGTCCCTCGATCAAGGAAGCCTTGCGCGAAGGCCAGGAATTGCTGGTGCAGGTGGAAAAAGACGAGCGCGGCAACAAGGGCGCGGCGCTAACCACCTACATCAGCCTGGCCGGCCGCTACATCGTGCTGATGCCGAACAACCCGAGCGGCGGCGGCGTATCGCGCCGCATCGAGGGCGAGGAACGCGACGAGTTGCGGCAAGTGCTGGGGCATGTCGACGTGCCGCAAGGCATGAGCATCATCGCGCGCACCGCCGGTATCGGACGCAACGAAGAAGAGTTGCAATGGGACCTGGACTACCTCAAGCAATTGTGGGATGCGATCGAAGGCGCGGCGAAATCCGAAAAAGCCCCGTCGCTGATCTATCTGGAAAGCAGTCTGGTGGTGCGCGCCATCCGCGACTACTTCAACCCGGAGATCAGCGAAATCCTGATCGACACCGAAGAAGTCTACCAGCAAGCCCTGGCGTTCATGAGCACGGTGATGCCGGGCAACGTGAACCGCATCAAGCGTTATGTGGACGACGTGCCGCTGTTCTCGCGTTTCCAGATCGAGCATCAGATCGAATCCGCCCACGCGCGCGAAGTGCGTCTGCCCTCCGGCGGCGTGATCGTCATCGATCATACCGAGGCGCTGACCGCGATCGACATTAACTCGGCGCGCGCCACCAAAGGCTCCGACATCGAAGCCACCGCGTTCAACACCAACCTTGAGGCGGCGGAAGAAATCGCCCGCCAGCTGCGCTTGCGCGACCTGGGCGGGCTGATCGTGATCGACTTCATCGACATGGAAAGCAACCGCAACCAGCGCGATGTCGAGGATCGTTTGCGCGATTCGCTGCATTACGATCGTGCCCGTGTGCAGACCGCCAAGATCTCGCGCTTCGGCCTGCTGGAACTGTCGCGTCAACGTCTGGCACCCAGTCTGGGTGAAAGCAACTACATGCCGTGCCCGCGTTGCAGCGGCATCGGCCACATCCGCGGCATCGAGTCTTCCGCCTTGCACATCCTGCGCATCATTCAGGAAGAAGCCATGAAAGAAAGCAGCGCGGCGATACACGTGCAAGTGCCGGTGGATGTGGCGACGTTCCTGCTGAACGAGAAACGCGGCGACATACACCGCATCGAATCGCGCCTGAAAGTGGGCATCACTATGATACCCAACCCGCATCTGGAAACACCAAACTACAGCATCAGCCGCCTGCGCCAGGACGACATGACCAGCGATGTGTTACAGGCCAGCTACAAACTGGTGGAAAAACCGGCTGAAGAAAAACCGCTTACCGCCGCACAAGAGCAGCAAAAAGCCACTCGTGCGCAAGCCGTGGTGCAGGGCGTCACTCCGATGCAACCCGCACCGATGAAGGCTGAAGCAGTCCAGCCTTCGCTATTCGGCAAATTCTTCGCCTGGATCAAATCATTGACTGAGGAAGAAAAACCCAAAACCAAACCGGCGGCAAGCAGGCCGCGCAACGCTCCGCGTCCCGAACGCGGTGAGCGTCCTGAAGGCGGCGGCAAACGTCGCGGACGTGGTGAACGCAACGAAGGCGGCGGTAATCGCGACCGCAACGAACCGCGCAGCGGCCAAAAGCCGGCACAAGCTGAAGCCAAGCCACAGGAGCCGCGTCAACCCAAGCCGCCGCGTACACCGCGGGTAGCTGCGGAAGGATCGCCGCAAACCCCCGTAAAGGGGACGCCGCCAGACGCTCGCCCTTCGGGCGGTCTTGGCGCAGGCGGCGGAGCACCCGTACTCCTTGCGGGGGCCGAAGAAAAGCCGGTGCTGGAAAGCCAGGTTGCCGCTGCTGCACTGGAACAAGCTGAAGCAGGCAGTCCGCCACAAGGTGCTCGTCGCCGCGGTCGCCGTGGTGGACGCCGCGAACGTGAACATCGCGAAAATGCCGCGCAGAGCGCCGCAGGGTTGGCAACAAATGGCGAAGCCGTCATCGTGCAGCAATCCTTCGAACAGATGGACACCGCACCGGTCAGCCCCGCGCCAATTAACACTGCGCCGACGGAATATATCGCCTTCCCCGATGGATTCGTTAAACCAAGCGAATACATCGCCATGCCGATGATCTTCACACCGAGCCTGCCTGCGGTAGTGACACCGGCCCCCGTAGCGAAGACATCAGGCAGCGGCCACGGTTTGGTTCAAATCGAGACCGATCCGGTCAAGCTAGGCACCGTTGCGCAGGTCACCACTCCAGCGGAAAGACACACACCGCGTCGCCGCGAGCGTCAGCGTGAAGTGTATGTGGAGAATGAACCGCTGGTGCAAATCGAGACACAACATCCTCAGGGATAAACTGGCGATAAATTCGGTTTGCAAAAAATAAAGCCGCGCGATGAGAGTCGTGCGGCTTTATTATTTCAGGAACTCTCCCCCATCCCAACCCTTCCCCCGGCGGGAGAAGGGCTTGTCTTCCCTCTGATAAAACTACTAGCCATTCGACTAGGTCATCACAAGACGATGCCCAAGTCGCTGGTTATCCCTACGGGGGATAACCAGCGACTTGGCTGCTGTCTTTTGGCAGCCTAGTCGAATGGCTAGTAGTCCCATCAGGGATTGAGGGTGGGGGTGGTTTTTATTTGCGGCAATACTGCCATGTATTTTGGAAAGCTCAATAGATGCAAAGCTATGTCGCGAAGTGCCGTTGACGAATCTCCTCCAGCAACCCCTGCGCCGCATCCTCCACCATATCCAGCACACGCTCGAAACCATCCTCGCCGCCGTAATACGGATCAGGCACTTCGCGCTCCGCATAATGGCGCGCATATTCGAGGAACAGCCGCGCCTGGGTATCGCTATCCGGCGGAGTGATGCGTTGCAGAATGGCGAGGTTGGCCCTGTCCATCGCCAGCACATAATCGAAACGGCGAAAGTCACCCTCCCCCACCTGTCGGCCGCGCAGTTTGCTCATGTCATAACCGCGCTGCTGTGCCGCGCGTTGCGCGCGCGAATCCGCCGGATCACCGATGTGATAATCATGCGTCCCCGCCGAATCGATCAAAATGTGTTCGGACAAACCGGCATTCTCAACATAGCGGCTAAACACCGCCTCCGCCGTGGGGGAGCGGCAGATGTTGCCCATGCAAACAAAAAGAACTTTGATTTCTGTATTCATTATTATTTTGCATTTCCTTGAATCAAACACACCGTCATTGTAGCCGCGCAGTCGCACATAAATGTTACTTGACCAATAAACATGGCGCGGTCAATCCCAAATACATCCTGCGCAATTATTTGGCGCAAATCGCAATCGAGAGGGCTTGGAAGCATCGCGACTTTTCCGAGATCGACCGTCTGCTGAACTTGCTCAGCAAACCGTTCGACGAACAGCCGGAGATGGAGAGTTACGCCGCCACGCCGCCGGAATGGGCGCAACAGATTGAAGTGAGTTGCTCGTCCTGAAATTTTGCCTGGCTTTGTCATTGATAGAACTACTAGCCATTCGACTAAGCCCGCAAGCGGGCAAGTCGCTGGTTATCCGGCGAAGGCCGGAATCCAGTGATTTAAAAAACTGGACACCGGCCTTCGCCGGTGTGACGGACTAAATCAGAGATTCCCGCTAGCTTGGCCGACGCACGAATATCGCCGCAACTTCTTTCTTCGGCTTGCCGGCAGGTTGCTCCGGCTGCTTGTCAGGCGTGGCGCCGCTGCTGGGTTCGTAAGGCTTGTCGAACCACGGATCATGGCTGGATTTTTTCGGTGCGGCAGGACGCGGATCATGACTGCGCTCTGCATGTTCGCCTCGCGGCGGTGTCAACTTCTCAAGCCCGCGAGAGCTTGGAGAATTGCCTGCCTTTGGTGCATGGCTGCGTTCCTGATGTTCACCGCGCGGCGCTCTCTCGAACTTCACCGCATGGCGAGGCACGATCGCAGTTTCTTTTTCAATCTCGCACTTGATCAACTTCTCGATTTCCTTCAGGTATTTTTCTTCTTCCGGCGACACCAGCGAAATCGCTTTACCGGAAGCGCCTGCGCGGCCGGTACGGCCGATGCGGTGTACGTAATCTTCCGGGGCGTGTGGTATTTCGTAGTTGATCACCATCGGCAGCTGGTCGATATCCAGGCCACGGGCGGCCACATCAGTCCCGATCAGAACGGTGACTGTGCCCTGCTTGAAAGCCTCGAGTGCCTTGATGCGTTCCAGCTGGGTTTTATCGCCATGGATCGCATCGGCGGCAACACCCTCCTTCTGTAATTGCTTGGCGAGGCGACCGGCGGTGAGCTTGGTCTTGGTGAACACCAGCACTTGCGATGCATCGCTCCCGCGCAACAGTTGCGCGAGCAGCACGTGTTTGTCTGCCTGCTCGACCAGGTAAACTTTTTGTGTGACGTTTTCAGCGGTGGCATTGCTGCGCGCGACTTCGATGAGCTTGGGCCTGGTCAGAAACTCTGCTGATAATTTTTTGATCTCATTCGAGAACGTGGCCGAGAACATCAAGTTCTGCCGTTGTTTGGGCAACAAAGCCAGGATGCGCTTCAAATCAGGCATAAAGCCCATATCCAGCATGCGATCCGCCTCATCCAGCACCAGTATCTGCACCTGATTCAACTGCACCGATTTCATCTCAATGTGGTCCAGCAAGCGGCCCGGAGTGGCGACCAGAATCTCCACTCCCGTCTTCAGATGTGGCGTCTGCGTCTTGATATCCACCCCGCCAAACACCACCAGTGAGCGCAACTTGCAATGCTTTGCATAGGTCTTCACGCTTTCTTCCACCTGGATCGCCAACTCCCGTGTAGGCACCAGGATCAGCGCGCGCACCGGATGTCGCGCAGGCGAAGCGCTGGAACTGGCATGCGGCAACAATTTTTGCAGCATGGGCAGCACAAAAGCAGCCGTTTTACCGGTACCCGTTTGCGCGCCCGCCATCAAATCGCAACCTTCCAGCACCAACGGGATGGCTTGAGCCTGAACAGGTGTGGGAATGGTGTAACCGGACTCGACCAGCGCCTTGAGGATTTCAGGGGCCAGCTTTAAATCTACAAAACTAATGGTATTCAATTTTCTAATCTCTTCATAATGATCGGGGACAAACCTCCCCCAGCTCGAACCCCGACATTATACGCTTCCGTCTCAAATACACACCCGACTTAGCCTAAGCATTTGATTTACCTTGATTTTGTAGGAGCGGGCCATGCCTGCGATCCGCGCTTTCGCGAGGCGAGGATTTATCGCTGATGATTCATCGCTTGCGTAACGGGTCAAGCAGAGATGACAGGCCGTTATGATCCAACTCCTGCATCAGCGCCAACAGCAGACCGATCTCGCCGGGTGGGAAGCCCTTGCGAGCGAACCAATTGAGATACCGGCCGGGCAGGTCGGCGATCAACCGGCCCTTGTACTTGCCGTAAGGCATGACGCGTGTAACCAGCAACTGCAAGTGTTCGTGGTTCATCTCAATCCGCGCGTATTATTGATTCGTTCGTTTGCGATTATTGAGTCGGCCATTACACCGCCGTCAGGAATTAAGGCTACAGATGGAGCAACGCCGTATTTGTAGGGTGGATAAGCGTAGCGCATCCACCAGCGTGGGCGTGGTGGATGCGCTACGCTTATCCACCCTACAGGTGTCGTCTTAATTTCTGACTGCTGAGTAAATAGTAAACCGTTCGCCCTGCGGTATCGAAGGGCGAAGCAACAGCCCGAACGGAAATGTTGTCGCAAATTATGGAATGCTCGATAAGAAAACAATTCGTGCCCGGCACTTTTATTCTTGTACCGCATCAAAATCCGAAGGTGAAGCTTAAGTCGGGATAGGTTTCTCTGCATGAACGGTAAACCGTCGCCTGGCAATCAAGGTAGACCTCTTGGACAAAGCCGAAACTGATGTAGGCATTGGACCCGGCAGCGACATTGATTCCTGCGCGTTCACCGACCGAATTGATGCCGGGCAGGCCCGCGACAGCGGTGTGGCGATAAAACCCGCCGACATACGGCTGTATAGAAGATGTCTGATAGAAAACGTATTGTGCAAAAGGCGCGTACTTGGTGATACCGGGACCACCCCCCGACCAATTCTCGAAGGACAACCCGACACCCAGCCCATCGAGAACGTAATGGCTCACGCTCGCCCCGATGACGAAATAATTATTGTCGAAGGCATAACCATTCCCTACCATCAGTGAAAATTGAGTACGCCCCTGCCCGAACATCCCGCCCTCTGCGGCAGCACACACCGGAAAAGCCGACAATCCCAGCAGCATCGTTACAAGTAGTTTGTTCATTGATTCGTGATTCATCTCTTGAGCTCCACGATTTATTCGTTCGTTTGCATATCTTAAAACAATTCGAGCCTGGCACCATTATTAACAAAGAGCAGCAACAATTGTAGGAGCGGGCCATGCGGGTGCCCGGACATAACCAGCGACTTGGCGAGCGTTGTTTGCTCGCTTAGTCGAATGGCTAGTGGTTCCTTCAAAAGTTTTTCGTACCCGCGAACAAGAGAATCGCGGACATGGCCCGCTCCTACGGGTGCCCGGCCAAAAGTTTTTCGGACAGATGGCTCAGCAGACGCATCTGCCGATTCAGGACTCTTTGGTGCGCACCGGTACCGGCTCCTTCGCAGCCCCGCCGATCTCAATGCGTTCGTATTCCGCGATCACCTGTGCACCCAACAACAGCAGCGTGGCGGCCACTTCCATGCTGAGCAGCACGATGATGGCCGTAGTGAGCGAGCCGTACACCACGCTCACCTGCGACAGCGTGCCGAAATACCAGCCCAGCCCAAGGCGAATGAATTCCCACAGCAGTCCCGCCGTGACGCCGCCGATCAGTGCGTGATGCGCCGTCAGCCTGCCTACCGGCATGAAGTAATAGATCGCGGAAATGAGCAGGATTTCCCCGAACACGCCGGCAACGTAAATCAGCCAGCGCGAGAAACCGCCCAGCGACCAGCTATGCCCCAGGATAACAATATGCTCGCCACCCATCGCCATCAGGTCGACGATCACAAACGTGCCCACGAACAGCACCGTGCCGATGAAAAGAATGTAGCCGAAGGGCAGCAGCAACAGGGAAACGAGGATGTGCCGCTTGCGCCTCTCCACGCGGTGCAGAAAGATCACCGAGATCGCACTCTCCAACACCTTGAAACCGAGCGAGCTGAAAAACAGCATCGTGACGAGCAGCACCCAGCCGATCACCTCGCGGTGATCGAGGAACGCCTTCAACTCCATCACCACCGCCTTGCTTTTGCCCGGCACCACATACTCCAGCGCCGTGTTCAGCGTCGCCAGCAGCACGTCCTGGTCGATCACTTGCGACAGCGCGATCACAATCAGGATGAGCAGCGGCACAATGGAAAGCAGCGCGTAGTACGCAACTGCGCCGGCGAGTAGCAGGCCCTGATTGGCCCGGAAGCCTTTCAGAACCTTGAGCGCGAAGGCGACAGGGTTTTTTATGACGTAGGCTGTTCTGGGATCGATGAGCTTCATGGGGTCGATAAGCTTCATAGGCTGCCTAGGTTAGCAGGTTGATACTATCGCGGCTAGCTTGCGTCCGATGTGCGATAGCGCACATTGAACTCAAAGATAGGCATCAAAGAAGCCATGCACGAGAATACTCACAGACCAAGTTCCCTCTGAACTTGCAGTGCATCAGCGCCAACAGCAGACCGATCTTTCCGTAAGGCTTCACGCGGGTGACCAAGCACTGCGAAGGATCGTGATTCATCTCGAGACCTTTCCGATTGATTCGTACATTTTCACACCAAAAAACAATTCGAGCATTGCACTTTTACTTTTTTCTCGCTTACCACTTCGCTAGCCACTTCATTAGTGTGACTGCGCTCCCGCACTTGGCTATAATGCCCGAGAACCACATAGGAACCAAGCCATGCGCCCTTCCATAGCCCTGCAAACCCACCGTGAGGCGATCCGCGAGATTGCCCTGCGTCATCGCGTGCTCAATGTGCGCGTGTTCGGTTCAGTGCTGCATGGGAATGACACCGAAGACAGCGACCTCGACCTGCTGGTCGAACCCACATCCGAAACCACACTCATGGACATCGGTGCAATCCAACATGAACTCAAGAAATTACTGGGCATATCGGTAGATGTTCTTACTCCAAGGGCATTGCCAGACAGCTTTAAGGAACGTGTACTCGCAGAGGCAACTTTGATATGAGCAAGAGCGATGCTCTACGTTTGCCTGAATACCTCCGACATATCCTTGAGGCCATTGAGCGCATCAATCGTTACGTCGAAGATATGAGTGAGGTTGCATTCCTGAATGACCAAAAAACGCAGGACGCAGTGATCCGCAACCTTGAAATCATTGGCGAAGCCTCGCGTAACATCGATCGCTATCACAAACAATTCGCCGACGAACACGATTACCTGCCGCTAGGAAACGCTTACGAAATGCGCAATGCGCTATCTCACGGCTACTTCAAGGTTGATCTGGAAATCGTCTGGAAGACCATTCAAACCAGCCTGCCGCAACTGCACAAGCAGATCAAACGGCTGCTCGATCAAATCAAGTAGATCCCCGCTCCACCAACCTCCAAAACCCGACGTCGAAATCAACGAGCGCGGAACAAATCTACGCGGCCAGCGCGGTCAGCATGCTGGCGATCTCTGCCGGATCATGTTCTAACTTCAGCCCGGTCTCGTCGCCGTCACACCAGACAACCGTCGCATCGTACTGGCCGTAATCGGCGATCTGGATGCGCACCGCCTTGCCTGTCGGGACGCTCATCCGCAGGTACAACCTGCCCCCCGCAATTGAGATGTTGGTGATCATGCAATCATGCCACTGGCCATCGACCAACAGCCTGGCCTTGGCGCGGGCCGGTTCGCGGGGATTATTACGTTTGTTTTCCATATCGAAAGCTCCCTCAGATCAATGCACTGCGGCACTGCCGTCCAGCGCCACCCCTGATGCGAACACCTGCTCCGCATCCACCTTGTCGAACCGGTATTGGTGGTTGCAGAACTCGCAGATCACCTCCGCCACGCCCTGCTCGGCCAACACCGACTGCACCTCGTCCCGCCCCAGCATCTTCAGCATGCGCGCCACCCTGTCGCGGGAGCACGAACACCTGAACGCCACCTGCTGGGTATCGAAGAGGCGCACATCCTCTTCGCCATACAGCCTGCGTATCAATTCCACCGCAGGCAGGCCGAGCAGCTCCTCGCTGCGCAGCGTATCGGTCAGCATCGTCACGCGCGGCCACATGTCTTCATCTTGTTCGTCAATAGCAAACCCGCCCTCGCCCGGCATCTTCTGCAACAACAGCCCCGCCGCACCCTGCTCATCCGCCGCCAGCCACAGGCGCGTCTCCAGTTGATCAGAGCGCAGCATGTAGTTCTGCAACACCTCGGCCACGCTGTCGCCATCCAGCGCGACGATACCCTGATAAGTCTGCCCGCCATCGCGCGGATCCAGCGTGATGACAAAACGCCCGTCGCCCACCATCTGCGCAAAAGCGATCCCGTCCAGCTCGCCCTGCCACTTCGCCGTGGCGCGCACATTCAGCTCGCCGTCACACTCCACCACCAGCAGCGTCACCGGCCCCCGGCCCTGTATCTGCAAGATCAGCGAACCTTTCAGCTTCAGCGTCGCCGCCAGCAGCACAGCCGCCGCCATCAACTCGCCCATCACCGCGCGCAAGGACGGGGGATAGTCGTGCCGCTCCAGCACAGCGCGCCAGGCATCATCGAGATGCACCAGCTCGCCGCGCACATGGGATTGTTCAAACAGGAAACGTTGCAGGGAATCGGGATGGGGTTTCATGGCTGAAATGATAACACGCAGGCCTGGGAGTTTTCGACGGGCGGCTTGGAGTAAATATCAGGCTCCGTCCCTGTTTCCCTGGGTTTCGGCTTCATTCATCGTTCAGGCTGATCTGAGTCAAAAGAGTAAACAAGGGGCGGTTGATATAAAAATTCGTGCGCCCGATTTTCTTCTTTTCCACAAAACCATTTTTCGCCAACGTATCCAGATGCTTTGCTGCCGTGATCCGCGAAACCCCCAAGTCCTTTTCGACGAACTCGATCTTGGTATAGGGATAGCGAAACAGATTATTCAGCAACTCCTGGCTGTACATTCTTGGCAACTCTTTGCGCAGCCGCTGCTTGGTCGCCTGCATCAGCTCGCGCAAATCCCTGATCAACCTGATCTCACTCCTGGCAGTCAGCGCCACGCCCTTCACGATGTAAACACACCAGTCCGCCCAGTCATGCGACTCGCGCGTAGATTGCAGCAAGCGGTAATACTGATCCTTGGTCGCGGTGATATAACGGCTCAAATACAATACCGGCAAATCCATCAACCCGTCGCGTTGTAGCATCAGTAGATTCAAAATACGCCCGGTGCGCCCATTGCCATCGTAAAACGGATGGATGCTCTCGAACTGGTGGTGCGCGATCGCCATGCGCAGCAACGGGTCAAGCTCGTCATCTGCATGGATGAAATCCACCAGTTGCGTCATCAGCTTCTCTATCAGCACGGCGTCCTGCGGCGGCTCATAGACCACCGCCCCCGTCGTCTGATTCTTCAGCACCGTGCCCGGCACTTTCCTGAACCCGGCGTTGTTCTGCTCGACCTCTTCCTGCACCCGCAAGATCGTGCCCATGCGGATCAGCCCGGAATTCACCACATCGGTAAACCCCACCTTCAAGGCCGAGATGTAGTTTTGCACCTCCTTGGCCGCAGGCGAAGCCGAGCTGCTCTGGTCATAAGCGTACAGCTCGTCATGCGTGGTGATGATGTTCTCTATTTCCGAACTGTCTTTCGCCTCCTGAATGGCAAGCGTATCCAGCAAGATGGCGCGGTTAGGCAGCGACTCGCACAAGCCCTTCAGCTCCGCCAGATGACGATGCGCCTCGGCCAGGCTCCGCCACACCGCCTTGACCTCAAGGCTGGCGGGGCTGGGAATATCCAGTTCGGTCATGCTTCCCCCTGCAGGAACGTGATAAGAAATCTGGATTATCTTAACACGTCAGCCAGAACGTATATAAAAATCCTTGATTTCTTATCACGTCACCGGCGATACGTTCAAAAATCGGCATTTTCTAAACAGATCATTTAAATCGCCCTGCCACTTCGCCGTGGCGCGCACATTCAGCTCGCCGTCGCACTCCACCACCAGCAGCGTCACAGGCCGCCGGCCCTTGGATCAATCGAATCTGACCCTATCGATTCGCTTATCGATTCCGCTTAAGCCGCCAATCATCTCAACGTCAGGAGAACGACCAGCTCGGAATATTGCTTCAGCACCCCATCCGTGGTGAGCAAATAGGCGGGCAGCGACTGCGCCTGTGCGACCAGCAAACGGTCGAACGGGTCGCGGTGATGCCAAGGCAAAGCCGCAACCGGATAACAATCTTCGCCCTTGACCATCAGCTCGTCGAAGCCTGTCTCCAGAGCAAGGCGATGGATGTCCTGCGGAGAAAAATCGAAATCCGCCCGGTTCAACGAACGTTTGATTGCCACCTCCCAGATGCTGGCCGCACTGAAATAGACTGTATTGGATGGATCGGATAATCCGGCTGCCACCTCCTGCGGCAGCCGTTCCGGGGCGAGCAGCGCCGCAAGCAGCACATTAGTATCGAGCAGATATACGTGCCCGGCCATCTACTTTCCCTGCTCAAACATGGCCGCAATTTCGGCGGCATCCAGACTGTCGAAGTTTTCCGGAAAAGTAAATTGCTTCTTGCCCAACCCCAACTTGCGTGGCTGGCTGATGGCAGTCCTCAATCCCAACAGGCGCGCCACCGGCTTGCCCGCGCGGGCAATCACGATCTCCTCACCCGCCTCTGCCTGTTCGACAAAGCGGGAAAATTGGGTCTTGGCTTCGTGGATATTGACGGTTCGCATGATGCATCTCACTCAAGTTAAGTGGACTAATCTTAGTCCGATTTGAGTTATTAAACAAGCGGCGTTTCTCTGGCGGCTCAGCCTTGGGGCTGGAATGGGGCTCCGCCCCTGAATTGCACTCTAAAAAGAAGTCACTTTGTGGCAGCGGTTCACAGGCTTGCGGGGATTTTCATTCGGGGTGAAGCGGGCCAACATAGCTTTGTCAGTTAATCGCCACAATTCCACGACATTTAGGATAGCTGCTACAGCCCCAGAAAAGATTGCCAGCATTGGCGCCTTGCTTGGCTGTCCGTTTTACCATGGCACTGCCACAGTTCGGGCAGCTCGGGTCAGAAGTTGCACCCGATGAACTTTGAGGCGTGCGCTGCGGCGTGGTTGTAGTGGCTTGAGGTTGAGGTTGAATTTTCTTGATCATGGCCGTCAATTCAGAACCGTCGATCAGGTCAATGTTTCTTCCCTCCGCGAAGGATTTTGCCTCCTGCGTAAAAACGCCTGATGTCACCACGAAGCCGCCTGCCGCGCCCCCTGCTGCCATGACGCCATATAACTCACGAATGGTTGTAACGCCGACCTTGTACGCTTTCCACTGCTTGCATTGAACCAGAAATTTCTCGCCGTCTTTTCTCAGGACAAGATCGACACCACCATCGGCGCCGCCACCGCCAGTTTCGGAAACCGTGTATCCCATGCGACGAAATGCCTCGCCCACCAGCAATTCGAATTCCTGCCAATTCATTCCATTGAGTACTGAAGGAGAAGAGCCTCCCTGAACATCTGTGAATAGCACGGCCCGTTTATGCTTCCCATAAGCGGATATGCCAGCACCAATAACGAAAGCGAAGGGAAGCAGGTATTGCCCAATCATCGCAAGAGTCTTGCCGAGTTGGTGTGCAACGTTAGCGCCCAGTTGCGCAACCGAAATTGACTGCGCTACCTCAGCGGTTGCGTAGTGGTGGAGGACGAAGTATGCAATGAGCGCCAGGAGTACGCCTACCCACCATGGAAGCATGGCGGCAATGTCGATCAAGTCTTCGAACGTGCTTTGTTTTTTCTTTCTAGTCATGAAACTTTCTCCAGCAGGTATGGACAGGATACCGTGGTCTGTCCCCGGTTATTCGGTTATTCCGCAGGACTTAACATGCGGCCTTTCCTTTGGCGCGCTGATGTGTAAAATGCTCCACGAAGTTTAGCTTGCGCGACTACGCCCGTGAACAAACAGACTGCGCTTGCCAGAGACATGAAACAATCGCAAATATTTAGACTAAGCGGAACTAAATTATCATGGAATGGGATCGAACTGAAGTTGAAGCGACGGTTGCTGATTACTTTCACATGTTGATTCTGGAATTGTCAGGCCAGTCTTACAATAAGACAACACACCGCCGAGGATTGCTTGCAAAGCTAAATAACCGGAAAGAAAGTGCCATTGAGTTCAAACACCAAAACATTAGCGCCATTCTTATCCAGCTAGGGTGCCCATACATTATTGGTTACAAGCCTCGTGGAAACTATCAGCAACTTTTACGCGAGATCGTTGAGGATCGCATTGCTCAAGATCAGTTGCTCGATAATGCGGCATTAGCTGCATCTTCGGCTCCAGCGGTCACCCCATTGTTAACGGATTTCAGTAAGCTCCTAGTCGATGCTCCGAAGTTGGCAACATCCGCTAAAGAGCCTACCAAAAACTATCGCCTACCCGTTCCTCAGAAACGTGATTATTTTGAGCGGGAAGCCAGAAATGCTGCGCTCGGTTGTGCTGGGGAGGAATTTGTTTTGAACTTTGAGCATTTCAGATTGCATAACCTCGGCAACAAGGCTTTGGCGGATAAAGTGGAGCATGTCGCAAAAACTAAAGGCGATGGATTGGGTTATGACATCCTCTCTTTCGAACCTTCTGGACGTGAGAGATTCATTGAGGTCAAAACAACGACTTTTGGCAAGGAAACCCCTTTCTTTGTGAGCCGTGGCGAGGTTAGATTTGCTCAAGAGCACATAGAAGAATTTCACCTTTATCGCCTGTATGAGTTCAGAACATCCCCAAAGATGTTTGATCTGCCGGGTTCTGTTGAGAGCCACTGCCTGATGAACCCGATAAACTACATTTGCGAATTTTCGTAGCCCCGTTGGCACAACGTAATCCAACGAAGCCCTGAATTCTGTATTCAGCGGGTTGATTTGATGATGTGATCAATAATCCACTGAAAAATTTGGCGAAAGAGAATAGTCCCACGCGGTCACGACTTGAAACGCTTCGAGCAGCTTCGATAAACTCCCATATAGCGGCAAGGTCGCCGTCTCCTCTGTCGTGGCCTGTCGAAGATTTACAAATTCATGCAACGCATGATCGTCACTGGTAGGGCCGCCTGATAAATCCCACAGCTCTTTATACACGGCCGGAATGCCAACTTGTTCTGCGACGAAGTATTCATCAGATTCCAAACAGGCGCGCAATGCCGCTATGCCATTTTGCGATGGAAAGCCTGACAGAAGAATTGTTCCCCAAGCCTTATAGTTTGATGCGTCGCGATAAAGGTATTCAAAAACACAATATTCTTTTGGAGAATCATTGGATACCACAACTTGCTTATTCTTCGACAATTAGCACCTCCCGATGACAGCCAAGACACTCGGAAACAAATACGCGCTCACCGTCGACCACTCTGATTTCTACCAAATCAAGACGACTTCCGCATTTTCCACAACAATCCGGCTGATCGGACATGATGTAGTAGATTGGACGATCAGTTTGCTTTTTAGTGAGCTGCATAGTGGCTACTTCTGGTTGTCCACGAAGAGTTCTTTCCTATGCCACGCAATAAACTCAGCTTGCGGTGCGAAACGTTCTGGCGGCTCAATCATGCGACCATTTAACGGTAGCAGAACCTCTCTTACGAAAGGCTCATCCTTCCGCTTTAGCTCCTCCGAGACAACGATCTTGAAGTCATCGGTTAGCGTTATCAGCCCTTTGTCAAAAGCTTTGTCATGAATCGCCGAAAGGCACAGACCATTACTTGGATTTAGGCGATTCGCCTTGTCTTTACTCCACGGCACAATATGGCTTGCGACCAATAGGCGCTGCTCGGACAGGCCAGACATGCAGCAACGACCACGATAGCTACTTAGAACAGCACGGCGAAAAAAATGCTGCTTGATTCTCTGTGCTGTTAGAACTTGCCGGGTTTCTCCAGTGAAATCATCTGGTAGTAGCTCATCGCTTTCCGGCTCCAATTCCTCCACGGTATTTTTGTCTAATTGCTGCCGGAGTAGTTGGCATTCCACGGCAAGCCTTTCCCAATCTGAGTGGAATTCGTCCCATACCTCGCGATCCAATGCCGAGGCTCCTCTCAAGCCCACCCGTCCCGTACTCGTAATAGCTGGATCAAGGCTTGCGATGTTAAGCATCTTCATAGCAACCGCGTCAGGCGTGCGACTGATAACTTTTGCCAATGAAATTATTTCTGGGTTACGTCCGTAAATTCGCCCATATGGAAGCTGACAATACAAATGGAAAGCCAGCTTTACTTGCTCTTTTGTCCAAAGCCCTGTGGCCATAATGTCTTTCGGCACTACAACAGCACTCACCGTTTGTGCCTTCTCCCCTAGTTGAGTTGCGACACCATCAGTTTAGCCGCATATTCAACAAGCGGCACAACTGATGCCTGAAAAGAGCCGCAGGGGTCAGCATCATTAACAATCTAACACCTGTTTATATAAACGCCGCAGCAGAAACACCAAAGCGCGCAGCCATAATGATTATCGCGGACAGCACCCGCAAGGGGTACGCCGTGGTTGTAAGGGGCTGAAGCCCCAACAACACACGCAGGACCCGCTACAACACCTCACCTGCAGCACACTCTATGTCCAACTACATCCTGGCCAATACTTTTGCAACCGTATCGCCCATAGCGGAAGGGGTCGGGCAGATAATGACGCCCAGTTCTTTGAGCATGGCTACTTTTTCTGCGGCACTCTCGCCTGCCGATGAGATGATCGCGCCGGCGTGGCCCATGCGACGACCTTGCGGTGCGGTCAAACCTGCGATGTAGGCGATCAGCGGTTTGCTCATGTGTTCCTTGGCATAGAGGCCGGCTTCGATCTCTTGCTGCCCGCCGATTTCGCCTATCATCAGCACCACTTTGGTATCGCAGTCCTCCTCGAATTTTTCCAGCACATCGCGGTGCGAGCTGCCGTTGATCGGGTCACCGCCTATGCCCACGGAGGTGGAGATGCCGATGCCCAATGCTTTCATCTGGTCGGCGGCTTCATAACCCAGGGTGCCCGAACGGCCGACGATGCCGACATTGCCGCGCATATAGATATGCCCCGGCATGATGCCCAGCATCGCCTGGCTGGGGCTGATGGTGCCGGCGCAGTTGGGGCCGGTCAGCATCATTCTTTCCTGTTTGGGGGAGCGCCGCAGAAAATTCTTCACCGTCATCATGTCCTGGGTGGGGATGCCGTCGGTGATCGCCACGCAGTATTTGATGCCCGCATCGGCGGCTTCCATTATTGAATCTGCTGCGAACGCGGGTGGCACGAAGATGATGCTGGCTTCGGCCCCGACTTCGAATACCGCTTGTTTTACCGTGTTGAAGACAGGCAGGCCCAGATGTCGTTGACCGCCCTTGCCTGGCGTGATGCCGCCGACGACATTGGAGCCGTAGTTGATCATGTCCTGTGCGTGGAAGGTGCCAATCTTGCCGGTGAAGCCTTGCACGATGATGCGGGTGGTTTTATCGATGAGTATCGCCATTACGCATTCCCCCGGCTTTGGCTTTCGATCTTTTCGCTTGTTATTTTTTCCTTGGCAACCACTTCATTGCGCGCCTTGACCGCTTTCTCAGCCGCATCCGCCAAGGTCTCTGCCATGATGATGGGCAGGCCGCTTTCGGCGATGATGCGGCGACCTGCCTCGACATTGGTGCCGGACAGACGCACGATCAGCGGGACTTTCATGTCGATGTTTCTGACCGCATGCACGACGCCTTCGGCGATCCAGTCGCAACGGTTGATGCCGGCAAAGATGTTGACCAGCATCGCCTTGACGCCTTTGTCGGCCAATACCAGACGGAAAGCTTTTTCGGTGCGCTCGGCGGATGCGCCGCCACCCACGTCGAGGAAGTTGGCAGGCTCGCCGCCGGCCAGCTTGATCATGTCCATGGTGGCCATTGCCAGACCCGCGCCGTTGATCATGCAACCTATGTCGCCGTCCAGTCCGATGTAGCTCAGGTCGTGATCCGCAGCCGCCACTTCGCGCGGGTCTATCTGGGTCTTGTCGCGCAACTCGGAAATCTTGTGGCGGCGGAACAAGGCGTTGGGATCGAAGTTCATCTTCGCGTCGATCGCGACCAGATCACCGTTACGGGTAACGACCAGCGGATTGATCTCCACCATGTTCGCATCGAGATCACGCAATGCGCGGTAGCAACCCTTGATGGTTTTGATCGCCTGGTTCAAATGCGAAGTTGCTATGCCCAATGCAAAAGCCATCTTGCGTGCCTGAAAGTCTTGCAGGCCGACAGCGGGTTCGACATAGATCCTTTTGATCACCTCCGGTTTGGTTTCGACCATATCCTCGATCTCCATCCCGCCCTGGGCAGAACCTATCATGACGATGCGCTCGGTACTCCGGTCGACCAGTATGCACAGATACATTTCCCTGGCGATATCCGTCGCCGCTTCGATATACACTCTGGAACAGACTTTACCTGCCGGACCGGTTTGAAGCGTGACCAGCGTTTTACCCAACATCTCCTGAGCAGCCGCTTCGACTTCTTCGTGAGTCTTGCAGATCTTGATGCCGCCGGCTTTGCCGCGCGCCCCGGAATGGATCTGGGCTTTCACCACCCAGACATCGCCGCCGATCTCTCTGGCGCGCTGCACCGCCTCTTCGGGACTATGCGCCAGACCGCCCTCCGCGATCCTGACACCATAGTCCGCCAGGATTTCTTTCGCTTGGTATTCATGGATGTCCAAACTGATGCCCTCCCCCTTGAGACGATGAAAACGATAAAGTTTTACTGATTCATGAACGGTTAAGTGAATCACCGTAGGGCGGGCTATGCCCGCCGCGTCGGGCGTAGCCCGACCTACAACTGAATTTTGGATTTTGCTATTTCTTCGCGGCGATCGCTTCCGCCGCTTTGACAACGTTGCTGGCCATTCTCGCCGAAGCGGCATCGATCATACGTCCGTCCAGCGACGCCGCGCCCTTGCCTTGTGCCGCCGCTTCTTTCAACGCGACCAGGATACGCTGAGCTTTATCCACTTCCGCAGCGGGCGGGGTGAACACTTCGTTGGCGAGCGCGACTTGCGACGGATGGATCGCCCATTTTCCTTCGATACCCAAAGCGGCGGCGCGTCTGGCGGCAAGCATGAAACCCGCAGGATCCTTGATGTCGCCAAACGGGCCGTCGATAGGACGCAAGCCGTAGGCACGACAAGCGACCGTCATACGGCTGAGGGCGGCGTGCCATTGATCGCCCGGATAATCGGGATTGAGTCCGCCGATGTTTATCGTTCTGGCGCGGTTGCTGGCCGCGTAATCGGCCACGCCGAAGTGCAATGCTTCCAGGCGTCCGGCTGCGCCGTTGCGGGCGATGTCTTCGACATTGGCCATACCCAACGCGGTTTCGATCAAGGCTTCGATGCCTATCCTGTTGGTCAAGCCCTGCTGCGTTTCCAGCTGGTTCAACATCGCCTCGACCATGTACACATCCGCATGAACGCCCACCTTGGGAACCAGTATCGTGTCGATCTTGTGGCCGGCCTGCTCGACCAGATCGACCACGTCACGCACCATGTATTGGGTATCCAGCCCGTTGATGCGCACCGAGAGTGTGATGCCGTGGCCCTTCCAGTCCAGGTCGTTGATCGCCTGGATGACGTTCTTGCGCGCCCGGATCTTGTCGTCCGGCGCGACCGCATCTTCAAGGTCGAGAAAAACAAAATCCGCACCGCTTTTCAGCGCTTTTTCGAACATGCCCGGATTGGAACCCGGCACAGCCAATTCGCAGCGCTGTATACGTTGCATGGAGGCCTGATATAAGGTGTGGCTCATTTATTCTTCCCTGAATAGTTTGATATGGTGGCCTGTCACTGACGGAATAGTAACGAATCCGTTTTAACGAGGTCAATCGTTATTAACGAGCGTGGTGCAACAAAATCAGGTTGAACACTGCCGTGTAGGAGCGGGCCATGCCTGTCCTGAGCCTGTCGAAGTGGCCCGCGATAGCCTTTTTGTTCGCGGGTACGAAAAACTTTTGATGGAACTGCTAGCCATTCCACTAGGCTGTCAAAAGACTACAGCCAAGTGGCTGGTTATGTCCGGGCACCCGCATGGCCCGCTCCTACAGGGAATTTCATAGCGGTGAAAGCAGCACACTCTCGCGCAGTTTCTTCAACTGGTCGCGCAGTTCGGTGGCTTTCTCAAACTCCAGATTCCTCGCGGCTTGCAGCATTTCTTTTTCCAGCCGGGTGATTTCTTTGGACACTTCTTTTTCGCTCATCGCCAGATATTTCGCCTGGGTCTGCGCGGCCTTGAGTTGGTCGCGCGCGACATCCGGTTCGTACATGCTTTCGATGATGTCCTTGATGCGCTTCTGAACGCCTTGCGGGGTGATGCCGTGGGCGAAGTTATACGCCACTTGTTTGATACGTCTGCGGTCGGTCTCTTCTATCGCGCGGCGCATTGAGTTGGTGATCTTGTCGCCGTACAGAATCGCCTTGCCGTTGATGTGGCGCGCGGCGCGGCCTATGGTCTGGATCAGCGAGCGTTCGGAGCGCAGGAAGCCTTCCTTGTCGGCATCGAGTATCGCCACCAGCGACACTTCTGGAATATCCAGCCCTTCGCGCAGCAGGTTGATGCCAACCAGCACATCGAACATGCCGAGGCGCAGGTCGCGGATGATCTCGACGCGCTCAACGGTCTCGATGTCGGAATGCAGGTAGCGCACCTTGATGCCGTGCTCGGAAAAATAATCGGTGAGGTCTTCCGCCATGCGCTTGGTCAGCGTGGTGACCAGCACGCGCTCGCCCTGCTTGACGCGCAGATTCACTTCGGACATCAGATCGTCCACCTGATTGGTGGCGGGGCGCACTTCGATGATCGGGTCGACCAGCCCGGTGGGGCGCACCAGTTGCTCGACCACCTGGCCGGTATGCTCGGCCTCGTACACGCTGGGAGTGGCGGAAACGAACACGCTCTGGCGCATGATGTGTTCGAATTCGTCGAAGCGCAGCGGACGGTTGTCCATCGCGGAGGGCAGGCGGAATCCGTAGTTGACCAGATTTTCCTTGCGCGCGCGGTCGCCTTTGTACATAGCGCCGATCTGCGGCATCATCACGTGGCTTTCGTCCAGGAACATCAGCGCATTGGGCGGCAGGTAATCGATCAGCGTCGGCGGGGGCGCTCCTGCCGGACGCCCGGACAGATGGCGCGAATAGTTTTCGATGCCCTTGCAGAAGCCGATCTCGTTGAGCATCTCCAGGTCGTGGCGGGTGCGCTGCTCGATGCGCTGCGCCTCGACCAGTTTGTTTTCGCGCTGATAGAACGCGATGCGCTCGGCCAGCTCGACCTTGATGGTTTCCAGCGCGGCCAGCACGGTGGCGCGCGGCGTGACGTAATGGCTGGAGGGATAGACGGTGTAGCGCGGCACTTTTTGCAGGATGTGGCCGGTGAGCGGATCGAACAGCGACAGCGTTTCCACTTCGTCATCGAACAGCGTCACGCGCAATGCGAATTCGTTGCTTTCCGCCGGGAAGATGTCGATCACGTCGCCGCGCACGCGGAATTTGCCGCGCGAAAAATCGATCTCGTTGCGCTCGTACTGCATCTCGATGAGGCGTTTGATCACGTCGCGCTGGTGCATCTTTTCGTTATGGCGCAGATGCAGGATCATGCCGTGGTAATCCACCGGATCGCCGATGCCATAGATCGCCGAGACGGTCGCAACGATCACGCAGTCTTCGCGCTCCAGCAGTGCCTTGGTCGCGGACAAACGCATCTGCTCGATCTGCTCGTTGATGCTGGAATCCTTTTCGATATACACATCGCGCGACGGCACGTAGGCCTCGGGCTGGTAGTAGTCGTAGTAGGAAACGAAGTACTCGACCGCGTTCTCGGGAAAGAAATCGCGCAGCTCGGAATACAGTTGCGCCGCCAGCGTCTTGTTTGGCGCCATGACCATCGCCGGACGTCCGAGCTGCGCGATGACGTTGGCCATGGTGAAGGTCTTGCCGGAGCCGGTCACGCCGAGCAGCGTCTGGAACGACAAGCCGTCGCGGATGCCCTCGACCAGTTGCGCGATGGCCGTGGGCTGATCGCCCGCCGGTTCGAACGGCTGGTGCAGGATGTAGGGACTGTTGGGGAAGGTTATGATGTTCATGGTGAGCCGCGTATTGTACGGGCAAAGTTGAATTGCTAAATGGTAAGTCGTGATGGAGAATGCGGTACAGCAAAAGAAATGGGTCGGCTAATGGGTGGCCACTTTGATCATTACCGGGAGAGGCATCATGAATGTAATACGTATTAACCAAGGGTTGTCCACGCTGACCACGGTACTGGCACTGACGGTTACACCGGCGGCATGGGCCTACGATTCGGCAGTGAATGTCGGTATTGGCCAGTACACATTCAAATACCAGGATCAGACGCAGGGAGTAAGTGGGAAACCGATGGGGTGGAACCTGGACTATGTCGGTCGCTTCAATGAGAACCTCGGATTCGACGTACGTATGGGCGGTGCCGGAAAAACGAGCGTCGCTGGCTTGACTCTGCAGCCTGGACTTTTCTTGTCGTTACTGTTTCGCCCGTCGATTTCAGTCGGCGAGACTGTCGATTTCTATGGCCTGATCGGTTTCACCAGTTTGGCTGTTGGCCGCACGGCGGCGAACAGCACAAAAGAGATCATTGCCCGCGTTGGCGGAAGTATTGGGCTGGGCGCCGCTTACCGCATTAACGAACACATGGCAACCGGGGTCGAGTGGGTATCTTATCAACACAATGTCGATTTCGGCCCGAGCGGCAACTCCAACAAGAACTGGACCGGGGTTACCCAAGCCAAGATTTCGCTGAGTAGCATAATGGCCAACTTCAAATACCAGTTCTGAGTGAGATAGCCCGGTAGGATGGGTTGAGCAACGCGATACCCATGGGTGCAGTTGATTGTTGGGTATTGCTACGCTAACCAGCGACTTGGTTGATGTCGTTTGTCAGCCTAGTCGTTGGCTATGTAAAGCTCAACCCAACCTACGAATACTCCCGCACACAGCATCCACTCCCTCTCCGCCGATTCATTACTTTCCCCGGCGCGGGTATAATTCGCCCTCCCGTTTAAACAGCAAGGAAATATTTTGGAACTCTCGACTCGCGTACAAGCCATCAAACCCTCCCCTACTCTCGCGGTCACCGCGCGCGCCGCAAAACTCAAGGCGGAAGGCAAAGACATCATCGGGCTGGGCGCGGGCGAGCCGGACTTTGATACGCCGCAGCACATCAAGGATGCGGCGATTACCGCGATCAACAGGGGCTTCACCAAATATACCGCGGTCGGTGGCACGCCTTCACTCAAGGCAGCCGTGATCGCCAAGTTCAAACGCGACAACGGGCTGGATTACACGGCGAAGCAGATCCTGGTTTCGTGCGGGGGCAAGCAGAGCTTTTTCAATCTGGCGCTTTCTGTGATCAACCCCGGCGATGAGGTGATCATACCCGCGCCGTACTGGGTGTCCTACCCCGACATCGTACTCATCGCGGAAGGCAAGCCGGTGATCGTGCAGGCGGGCATCGAGCAGGGCTTCAAGATGACGCCCGCGCAACTGGAAGCGGCCATCACTCCTAAAACCAAAATGGTGGTGATCAACAGCCCGAGCAATCCGTCCGGCGCGGTTTACACGCTGGCAGATTTGCTGGCACTCGGCGCGGTGTTGCGCAAACATCCTCAGGTGCTGATCTCGACCGACGACATGTATGAACACATCGCGCTGACCGATGCGAAGTTCGTCAACATCCTGAATGCCTGCCCTGATTTGTATCCACGCACGATGGTGTTGAATGGCGTTTCAAAATCGTATGCGATGACCGGCTGGCGCATCGGCTATGCCGGAGGGCCGGAGCACATCATCACCGCGATGGAAAACGTGCAGTCGCAAAGCACTTCGAACCCGACTTCAATTTCACAAGTGGCCGCAGAGGCTGCGCTGAATGGCGATCAGGGCTGCATCACGCCGATGCTGAAGGCGTTCCGCGAGCGGCATGTGTTCGTGGTGAATGCGCTGAACAAGATTCCGGGAGTGAAGTGCATCATGGCGGGCGGTGCGTTCTATGCTTTCCCCGATGTGCGCCCGGCCATCGCCAAGCTGCACCAGCGCGGCACGATCAAGGCTGCAACTGATGTGGCGCTGGCTGAATATTTGCTGGAAAGCGGCGGGGTGGCCGTGGTGCCCGGTTCGGCATTCGGCAGCGAGGGTTACATCCGATTGTCGTTCGCGACTTCGATGGACAATCTGCACAAGGCATTGGAGCGGTTGGCTAAGGCGCTGGTTTGATTCGTCTAAAAATCCACATTTCATCCCNNAAAATTTCTTGCTTACATATTAAACATATGCGGCGCGGCGAAAATTTTTCCGCGTCTTGCATTTGGGCGAACTCTGAATTTTTAGTGGCTCCCTCAAGACACCGGGGGTTGATCTGACGCGGGGCAGTTGCCTCGCCAAGCACTGAAAAACCTAGGGAGCGTAACGTAAAGTGGGGTTGTCAATCGCTCCACCCATTTGCAGGTCGACAGGCGCCGTCCCATCGTGCATCGACAATCTGACGTTTATCTTTCCCGACAACTGTTGCTTGGTTACATCAAATGTGGCAGTTGCATTCAACACACCAGCCGCGACTTTCACCTGCTTGAAGTGATAGGTATTGTTGGCATATGAAATGAGGCCGCTGAGCCCATCGAAATGTGTCCTGCCGCCCGGCAAGTTTTCCCTGCTGTGCATACGCGCAGTTTCAACGATGTCCATGCCGCTGATCATCCCGTTATTAGCCGTGAAGCTGCCATCCAGCACCACGGAATCGGTCAGACCGGCTAAATCCATCGAGGTCATTTTGAAGCGCGCCGAGCCTTCGACATTCCCATCCAGCAACTTGCTCAACTTCTGCATTGTGATCGTTTTTGCGTTCAGCGCGCCTTGTGCGCGCCAGCCTGAACGCCAGTTGATACTTGCATTCCCCTGCACGACACCGCCCAGGATCCGGGCATCGAAATCGCTGATCTGTAACTCGTCGTTGCTTAACGCACCTTTTGCATTCAGCTCATCAAACGACNNCGTGAATTTGCCGGCATTTGCGCGCAAATTAGCCTGGGTGAATTTGCCGACCGGGCTGAAATTCAACTCGCCCTCCACACCGCTCAATTGGAAAGCGTCCGCATCCAGCGTGCCTTGACTGATCACTATGCGACTCACCGGATATTGGTCGACATTGGCCAGTTGTTGCAACCATGCAGTTGCATTTTGTAACCCGGCGCCGCTGACTTTGACATCTTTAAACTCGACACTGCTGATCGACTTTATATCGCCGAACAATCCGGTGATATCAAAATTTATTTGCGCCTCCTTGGCCTGAAATTGCTTCACCTCGCCAATATATATCTCACCCAATTCCAAACGCGGCGTGGGCAGAATACGTCCGGACAAATAGCCNNCGGACAGCAGTTGTTGGACCTTGGGCATGTAATCCCGCATCGGTAGTACATAGGGAACGATAAACAACGCGCCGACCAGCAGCACCAGCAAGAACGCCCCCAGCATGGACACAAACCCCACCAGCCTGCCCCAAGCAAATGGCTTGCGGGGGACTCGTGCAACGGGGACTGGTTTTTCAACATGGCTGGTGTCGGCAACGGGATATTCAGCCTGATGAGCAGCTCGCTCTGTGTTGGCCTTGGCAACTTCAAGTGCCCGTTGCTCGGCTTCAGCCCAAACCTTGGCTTGGGCATCGGCCTGTTCTTTGGCTTGTTTTGCTTCCGCAGCGATGCGCTGTTCGGCCGCGATACGCTCCTGCGCTTCTCGTTTGATTTGTTCCTGACTGGGCTTGCTCTCGACCTGTTCACTCGCGGCAGGCGGGGGTACTTGTTGCCTGGCAGGCTGCCGGATATCAGCAGGTTGGGTTGTTTTCGCAGCATCGCCGGGTTGTTGTGCGGCACTGACTTTCTGCGCCGGTTGCTGGTCTTTATGCGGCTCGGCTGTGCGCTGAGGTTCATCAACATTGAACGAGTCAAAAGCAAATGTATCCGGCTTGGCCTCCGGCCCAGCTTTGGTGGCCTGCGGCTGCTCGACTTCAACAACCGGTGCGGCCACATCGACCAATTCATAGATCGGATGCTCACGTCCATGTTTGTCTTTTTGCGTACCGCGATATTTGAACAGTTCGTCGTATTCATCGCTGAGACGCGACACGAAATCGTAATAAGAGCGGGAAATATAAATTTGATCAGTGTCGGCGAAGCTCATCACGCGTTGAGCGTCATTGATGCCATCGCCGACCATGTTGCTCTGACCGTTCATGTCCCTGACGACGTTGATCGGTCCAAGGTGAATACCGATGCGCACTTTCAGATCCGGATAATCCTTGTGCTGATTTGCCATCACCGTCTTGCGGAACTGCATCGCCACTTCCAGCGCATCTTCGGGATGCTGCATAAAGCCGATTGCCGCGCCATCACCGGTGTCCAGGATGATGCGCTCACTATCTGCCTGCACTTTCAGGCAATCCGACAACAACCGATTGAATTGTTTTTTAAGCTCGGTCTGTTTGTTGACGGACTGCCTGGTATAACCGACCACATCGAAGAACAGCACCGTCGCGCTGGTACTACGTGCTGTCGCTTCGCCGTGTACTTTTGATTTGGCCAGATCGGCTGCAGCCTGGGCTTGCGCCGCATCTTGCGCATTTTGTAACAGCACTGCCTCGGCTTCCTGCCGCTCCTTCAAACTCGCCGCTGCCTCAGCTTCCTGTTTGGCGCGTCGTTCCGCCTCTTCCCGTGCTTTGGCAGCATCTTCCTCAGCTTTTATACGGGCATGCGCCTTGGCTGCAGCCTCAAGACGCGCCTGGGCTTCCTGCTCCGCCCTTAGCCTGGTCGCTTCCAGTTCGAGATGCATCTGCGCAGCTTGTTGTTCTGCTTTTACACGCGCCGCTTCGGCTTGTTGCCGCTCCCTTGCCGCAGCCTCAAGACGCAGTTTGGCCTCTTGCTCGGCTTTTAACCTGGCGGCCTCGAGCTCGTCGCGCACTTTCCTGGCTTCCTGCTCCGCTACCAAACGCGCAGCTTCGGCTTGTTGCCGCTCTCTGGCTGCAGCCTCAAGACGCAGCTTGGTCTCTTGCTCGGCTTTTAACTTGGCGGCTTCGAGTTCGTCGCGCACTTTCCTGGCTTCTTGTTCCGCTATCAAACGCGCAGCTTCGGCCTGTTGCTGCTCCCTGGCTGCAGCCTCAAGACGCAACTTGGTCTCTTGCTCGGCTTTTAACCTGGCGGCTTCGAGCTCGTCGCGCACCTTCCTCGCTTCCTGCTCTGCCTTTAGCCGGGTGGTTTCCGCCTCTGCCTTGGCTCGACGCGCCGTCTCTTCACGGATCCTGGCGGCCTCCTGTTCAGCTTTAAGAAGGATGGCTGCAGCTTCCCGCTGCGCCTTTATTTTCTCCGCTTCGATTTCCTGTTTGGATTTTTCTTCAGCCTCCGCCCGTAACTTCTCAGCCTTGACCGCCTCGGCTGTCGGCGCTTCCGGTGGGGATTCAGTAAACCCCGACATAAAATCCAATTCGTCGGCATCATCATCCACCGCTTGTTTTTTATGCGGGGTAACCATCTTGGTGGGAACGACCATCCCGGGTGGCACGGCCATTTTAGGCGGCACGGCCATCTTCGGCATTTTGCCGGCCATGGCTTTGTCTTGGATTAAGCCGCTCTTTTCCAGCTCTTGAAACATCTCGCCGAGACTGGCGCGCATGCTGGGCGCGGCGCGCTTGCTGATTTCGCCGAAAGTTGCGGATCCGTCCACCATCAGCAAGGCGCGTTTAGCGTCGCCGGGAAGATGCGAAGTCCTGCTCTGCATCTCGTCTTCGCCTTTGCTGGTCCTGACAAAAATTGTTTTATTGTCCATGCCGTATTCTATCTGATAGCGCGCTTGGATTACGATAGTAAATCATTTCTTTACGGGTGAGGTGCAAGTCACTGGTTATTGCTTATCCTCATTTTGCCGAACGGTTTATTCAGAAACCCGCTAATTTTAATTTACACTTCCGCATCTGCCAAGGCTGTTCCTTCGGGTTCAGCGGCTGAATCATCCAATGTCCATGAAACCACCTTCAACATGCAGCGGGCTCAGATAAATCGCCGGTAACGCCAACTTGGCAAAGCGGGCAAAGAACGCTCCATCCACCGCATAATGACTAATTGAGGTTGACCGAGCAAGGCAAAATCACTATCATGCGCACCTCTTCATTCCCTGATAGCTCAGTCGGTAGAGCGACGGACTGTTAATCCGCAGGTCCCTGGTTCGAGTCCAGGTCGGGGAGCCAAAGAATTTTAAAGTAATTTCTTGCAGTTAGAGTTTACATAGGTCACCTTTCGGGGTGGCTTTTTGCATTTCTGGGGATCCTTTTGCATTTCTGGGGGTCAGTATACGAATAGTCCGTGGGTCGGTATAGGGTGGGTCAATACCGCATCACTCACCATGTCCACAAAAGAAAAAACCGCCGGGCTAGGCCACCCTACAAAAATGTACGTTGGATATGGAATTGAAATTACTGCGTCGAGATGCGCATTTCGCCGTTGTCTTGCTCGATCTTGAATTTCTGCAAAACATTCATGCCAAATAAAGGCTGGCTGAGGTTTTTGGATATTACAGCCGGGACATCCGTAAGCGTAAACGGTCCAAATACCAGTTTTGGAATAATGGCAGTACACGCTTCCGCAACGCCATTTGCGGTCTGCATATATGCTTTGTTCCTGCAATTTATTTTTGCTGAAAGCGCAAATGACATCGGCAACGAAATCCCAGACGCACCCGTATCGACAAGGAATGTTATCGCCTTGTCATTAACCGTGGCCTCCAGATAATAATGTCCGTTGCCGCGCTGCTTGAGGATAAGCATACCGTCCAACTGCTGCATTTCCGCAGCGCCCCATGAAGCAATGGCTTGCACATCCTGTTTGCAGGGAGATTCCTGGTATATCAAATCGCCTTGTTGATTTTTACATTTGTATACAGAAGCTGCCCATGCCCCTGCGGTGGGCAGCGCCAAGATGATGGCAGATAACATTGCAACGATATTTCTTTGCATAACCGTCCCCAGAAGGTGTGAAGCTTAACGCGCCGCTTTGCGGCTCAGGTAAAACGTAATCTCAATCACTCTCGCCACATCACCATGACACTCTGAACATTTGCCGACAAGTAATAGGCGCCTGCTTTTATTGCACCGGAGAAATTGGTAATCGTGATCTCATGGCGGCACTTCCCGCACCAGACATTGGAGAGCAGTTGCTTTTTCGTTCCGATGAGAATGGCTGCCCATAGCTTGGCTGCAGGTGTGGTGAATTTTGGGATGGATTCGATGGTCATAATGAATTCGATGGGATATCAGTCAGAGTCCACACGTTCTCGCAATTCCTTGCCCATTTTGAAGTGTGGCACATACTTGGCAGGCACCATGACAACTGTACCTGATCCATCTGGAAATCGTGTTTGATCATCTCCTCAACCATGGCGCGGGCGTCGTCAGGATTGTCAAACACGGCGCCAACAAAATGATTGGTATGCTTATTCATGGTTATCTATCCTTGCCGGGATTAGAAAAAATCCGCTTGTCGATGAGACGTAAATCATTGTCGAACGTATACATGTGGGTGGCGCCAGTCGCCAACTCGTAGTCGAGAATCTGCTGCGGCGTCATTTGCTCGATGTGCATGATGATGGAACGCAGGGAATTTCCGTGGGCGGAAATCAGCACGCTCTCACCATTCTGAAGATACGGAACAATGCGCTCCCTATAGTAAGGAATGGTTCTTGCCGCAGTCATTTGCAAACTCTCGCCGTTGGGCGGCGGGACGTCATAACTGCGGTGCCAGAGGTGTAGCTGTCCTGCACCGTAGTGCTGGCTGGCCCAATCTTTGTTCAGGCCTTGCAGATCACCGTAGTAACGTTCGTTGAGT
Organism: Gallionella sp.; assembly: GCA_003134595.1. GTDB lineage: Bacteria > Pseudomonadota > Gammaproteobacteria > Burkholderiales > Gallionellaceae > Gallionella. The sequence continues at coordinate 53,220 of PLBS01000177.1, forward strand.
TTTTCCGAAACGTATATTTTTAGTACATTCGTATCGCCTTTGCCCGGGGTGAAGTGTTCATACCATTCGCTGCTCTGTTCATGCACTCGCACATACTGCGCGCAATAATGGTTCTGCCTGAGGATCTCATAAAGGCTGTCCTGAGCTCGCAGCAGGGTGGAGGTGAACGCCACATCAAAATGTTCGTCCGCCAGCAATAACGCTGCCTGTTGCGCTTCAATCACTCCCTGTTGGCTGAGGGAGACATCCACCCAGCCGGTAAACCGGTTTTGCAGGTTCCAGATTGACTGGCCGTGCCTGATCAGGAACAGCCGGCTCACGAGGTTTGACTGACTTGTAACGGTGCCGTGTCCGTCTGGATAGCCGCAGATTTGGCTTGGACGGAAATCTGCCAAAGGCCAGGAGACAGGTCTTGAGACCGGCAGATGCAGGGTGCGGTGAGAATGATCGCCAGAATGTACCGAACATGAGACATAGCAGCTCCTTTATTCATGTGACCGATGCCATCTTGCCGCGATACAAATGTAATTACAAGCTGCCCTTGATACTTTGCGCTCGCGCCAATTAATTCAGCGCACCCGATAGCTGACGCTGGCGACGTGCAGTGCCCGACACAAAGCGGATATTGGCGAACTGTTGGTTACGACCTTTATTGGCCGGATTCTGCCGTTAGTGACAGGGTGATTATCGACCGAGGTTAACTCTCATCCTGACACTGGGAGGCAAGAAGGTTAGTTTTCTCCCCCTTTAATTAATAATAAATGGAGGTGTGCAATGCGTATGATGATCAAGTTCTCGTTCCCCATCGGGCCGGGCAACGAACTCGTTGGTTCAGGCAAGCTAGGGCAATTCTTCAAGTCGATCATGGAAGATCTTAAGCCGGAGGCGACCTATTTTTTTCCTGAGAATGGCCACCGTTCCGGCCTGATGGTCGTTAACATGACCGACTCTTCAGACTTGGCTAAATCGCTGGAGCCCTTCTGGCTCGGTACCCAAGCCAACATCTCCGTGACGCCGGTCATGAACGGTGAAGACCTGGCAAAAGGGCTTAGCGGCATTGAGGGTATTGTTAAGCGATACGCGTAGATCGATGCCCATCAAAAAGAACGACCAAGGCCAAAACGGCGCGGTCGTTTTTTTGCGCCGAATAATTAATGAATGGCAACTACGTTATCCTTATTACACCTTTGCCCACAAAATCTGTGGGTAACCTGGGGAATGAATGACTCTCAGTTCGTATGACGGTGCGGAAAACTACGATAATTTCACAGAGCCTTGGGTTTCCTGCCCGGTGCTGCTTGAGGAATATATCCAGCTAACCGGCAACGTATCCCCTCGATTTTCTTGCCTTTCTCGAACCTAATCGAAAGGCACGTCATAACCTCTCCTTTGGCAGCAAGTTCTGATAAATGGAGGCGCACACTTGCAAGAGAGATACCTGTAGCTACAGCGATCTCTTTGTCGAGTCGGTCGCCATACTTTTTCAGGTATTCCAAAATTTCTTTCATAGTTTCATTACGAGAAAAACTATCGAAGGATAGAGTTGGAGTATATACCTACCAAACCGCTGCTCCGTTGCATTAGTACGACGACAAAACCAGTGTTAGCGGTTATCCACGATTGCCGCAACATTGCTTGCTTCGAGTTCAAGGTGACAAGGCGCCAACAGCAGATGCGCCAGATGTTCAGGATCATTCGAACGCATGTGTTCCGCAAATGCCTTCAGCCGCAAATCTTGCGCATCGGCTAAGGTGTTGATCAGCAATCTTGCCGCTTCGCGCGGGTTCGGCCCTCCGGCCTTATAGCCTGGCCAGTCCTTGTAGTGTGACAACAACTGTTCGCGGTGGTCCTGATAAAGTGGGCAATTGCGGGTGAAATCGAGCTCGACTTGCATCGCCTCGATTTCCGCGTCTATCTCGGCATCGGTATTTTTGTAGTGGGCCATCTCGGATTCGGTCCAATGCGGCTTATCGCCGTGCTTTTCGCGCAAGGTCACGAAGGTGCTCTTTAGCGCCATCTGTGAATGGGTGCCGGCATCCCTGAAAATGTGAACGAGGTCATTCCCATGGCCCTCCTTGCCGACATAGCGCATTCCCGCCGTAATTCGCCGAGGATTGAAGCCAAACTGGCGGACACACGCAGCGCGGAGGGTGTCGAAGAGTTCAATTGTTTTCGAATTGCTCACAGGTCAATCCTTTCGTTCAGGCATTACCGCTATGGTTGCAACGATGGCAATTGGCTGGAAAGAGCATATAAGGCCGACTGTCAGTTTCACGATGCTGATTGCTCGTTACAGCCATGCCTATCCGGTTGCAAGCCGCAACTGCGCCAAAGAAGCGAACGCATTCCCCCCACTTATGTCCGGAATGATACTCAACTCGAGCTCAGTGACCGCAGGGAGCTCGACGTGAAGGTCTTCCGTCTCGCTGGTAGCGCCTCGGGGACTGAAGTTCCACTGCTGCCGGACGATTTCGCGGAATGACTGCCCGCCATCCGGCGACCAACGCAAGACGTACTCTTGCGTGCGTTCAGCGCTTGGCTCCACGAAGTTTATCCAGATCCGCTGAATCCTCTGCGGACAGTCGAAGATAAGCCGGATCGTCTGCTTTCCGGGACCTGCGGCACGCCACCCCGACCGACCGGGCAGCAACGCGGACTCAATTGGATGAGCGGCGTCCTCCGAAGTAATTTCCCCCTCCGCGAGCCCCTCTATATTTAACCATTCCAAGTCAAGAGATGCGGTTTCTTGCTGAACTGGGTTGATGATTCGCTTGCGCATAGTCGTGCCTCCTGATTTCAAGCTAGAGAAACTACCATCTGCCTAGCGTAGGGCATGCTAACAGTTTTTATCTTGATGAGCGATGAGTTAGTCATATAGGAAGCCATGCTGAATGTCTCCTACTGGCACGGTCCTGCCCACCGCCTATGCTGATTGCCTTCCTAGAAGCGGTCGTTGAAACTTTGCGCTCGCGCCAATTTATTCAGCTCACCCGATAGCTGACGCTGGCGATGTGCAGTGCCCGACACATAACCGACGGTCAGGGTTGCAAAAAGCGGACGCTCGCAATCCCTCTCTTATCAAACGTAACTACTTCTCACCCATATATTTCGCCAGCCACGCGCCTTGCGCCAGCATGAACACCAGCATCAATTCAGCAAAGCCGAACAGTGCGAATGGATTGTGATTCAGGGAAACGAGTAACGCAGAAAAAGGTGGCTGCCGCCGCGCCTCAGGTCGACCAGGGTTCCCCATACAGGACTGCGCGGCGCGAACATTTGCCCCATGACGAGGCTGAACTGTCGATCGTCAATCTGGCGGCCGGCAATCTGCGGCGCGAGGGTCAGGAACTGTTCGTCGAGG
>PLBS01000177.1:56601-60555 GCA_003134595.1 Gallionella sp.
GTCGTCGTCACGATCAGCACCGGAACCTTGCCGGAGGCGAATACGGGCAAGTCCAGATCAACCTGCCCGCTGCCGCTCACGATTACATTCAGCGGCGGCCCGTGTTTGCCCAGCGCCGTGCGCAACTGGCGATATTCATCCGCGAGGTCTGGAAAAACGTCTTCGGCTGTCCAGATGTGATGCCGATCGGCGCCCAGCGTGCCTGCGCCGATGATCACCACGTCCGCAATGGCGCGCAAGAGCCCCATCACCATGCGATCCTGGACGCTGAACCCGCTGATGTCGCTGCCGCTCGCGTGTCCCTTCACATTAAGCGAAACGACGCCGTCCAGTGTAGTCACAAAATTGCTGATGACGTGCGGCCGCGCACGCGCAAGCGGCATGCGCAGATTTCCATAAAGGCGCGCCAGCCTGGCAGGCAACGGCAGTGCCTTGCCGACTTTCGATTCGAAAAGCGTATCGAGGGGTGCGAGAGATGTGGGGTTGCGCCGGGGCATTGCGTCACTCCTATGTCGAGAAATATTACACTGAAGGATAGGAAATTCAACCTCTCGAGCCAAAGTATCTTCGACGTAAGTACCCCTCAGTCAAGACAATAGTGCATCGAGTTTAAGAGGGTAGCGGTTATTTGCTAATGTCCGCTCCTGGCACGTTGGCGCCTGTTGGGTAGTCAGCTCCGCCCCCCAAGGTAATGATTAACTCTCCAGCGCTTTTAGTTTCTCCACAGCCTCTTCGAATACCTTGGTCAAGATTTGATCTTCCTGGCCAGATAGCGGCAAAGCGCACCGCAAAGGCCAACGACTAGTTTTGCTTCTGCAAAATCTAGAGCTTGGCCGATCGTCGTTACGGTTTGCGCTGGTACTTTGCGGAGCGGCTGGATTTATCCAGTTGCAAACGCGCTAGCTTTTCGGCCCTCTCGATTTTTATCGTAAGCGCTTTTTGCACCAATGCGTAAAAATCGACCAAGTCCTGCTTGGGATAATTATCCTGTACGCCACAGTCCTGAAAGAATTCCGCAATCCAGAGTGAATCCAGTTCGTCTTTACCCGTTTCTTGCAAATATTCAGTTGCGGCCATCTCGACATAATCAGTCAGTTTGCGCATCGATCCTCCCGATGAATATTTTCTGCAAGCTTATACAAAATGGACTAGATATTTTTGGTGAACGACTGCTTTCTGGAAACCTCTTCACTGACCGCTAATGGCTGCCATTCGCCAAGTTCCGCTTTTGTGCGCCAATATCAAACTGGAACCACGATAATCCAGTGCCCAGATTCGTCCGAACCGGCGAGCCAGCTATATAAAAGGTTGCAGCGATGCAGCCTTTTTTATTCTTCTGATGCAACAACCCTCCGCTGAAAACCAAATATCTCCTGCCTGTTTACCCTGGGATTGTTCCATTTGCCTGGGGCTATAAATCTCACCTATCACGTTCATTTCGTCATGCCACAAACAAACACGGCATCTGATTTTTAACCAGATGCCGCGATAGCAGAGCAGCCGGGAAGCTATGGCATGACCGAATCGATCACAATGTTCAAACCTTTGACGCCGGGTTTGATGGTTCCGGTCAATCCTTGCAGGTCGCCGGGTTGCGCCATCGGTGTGCCGGACTTCGACACGCGTGCCACCACCACGACCTGTTCAAAGCCGGACAGTTTCAATTGCGGCTGCATCGCCATGCTGTCGTCCAGCGTAAATTTCAACGGCAAATCCTTTACCTGTTTGCGCAACACCGCAAGCGGCATCTTCGGACCTTGTGCGGCACGCGCGAGGATGAACACGGTATCGGTCGGCGAAACTTTGCCTGCCAATGCCGGACTCAAAGAAACGTTACCGGTAATGGCAGCATCCGAATTTGCAGCTGCTTTTTCAGGGGCTTTGCCTGACGACAGTTGCGCAAGCTTTTCCTTGCCGCCCGGCTGCGCGGCAAGAAGTACACTTGCCTGCTTGATGCCGCCACGGTAAACCTGAATATCCGGAGAGTTCGGTTCCAGTTGGTCCATCAGCGTTTGCCAGCGGGTAATCGCCGTGGCGTAGTCACCGCGCTCCATGGCTGCGGAGCCAGACAACGCGAGTGCCGTAGTGTTGTTGGCATTCAACTCCAACGCCTTGTTTAACAGCTTGGCGACCTCATCATTTTGCAGGGTTTGACCATGCGCCATCGCATAGACATCGGCATAATTCGCCCAGAGTTGAGCCTCATTCGGCACCAGGACGACGAGGTGTTCATATGCTGTGACCGCCTCCGGAAAACGCTTCAGTTCGGTGTAGGAGCGCGCCAGCATCCACCAGTCAGTCGGGTTCTTGGCAAGCCGCTTCACTTTCTTTTCCAGTCTTTGCAGCGCTTCTTCCGAATGGATGACGCCATCGGCGTCCGCCACGATCACTTCCTGTGGCGACAGCGCATCGGTATTGCCCACCGCCAAATAGACCAGAACGCTGAATACCGGAAGCATCATTGCCAATACGATCGCCAGCACTTTAGCCGGATTGCGCGGCGACCTTGTTGCTGGCTGCTCGGTGATTTTGACTTCTTCTATCAGGCGTGATTGCAATTCGCTCTTGCCTTGCTCGTAAGCGTCTTGAGTCAATAATCCGTTGCGCAAATCGACTTCAAGCTCTGTCGCCTGGTCGCGCAGAATTCCCAGATTTGCAGCATCTCGCAACACATCGTTATCGGATGAAGCTTTACTCCACAGCGGCAAGACAACAAAAAGTGCTGCGACCAGCAATAATGCTGCGCAGAGCGTCCAGAATAAAATCATGTTTGTGAGTCTTTCGGTGGGTTTAGCAAGGCTGTGGCACGTTGCGCATCTTCGGCGGACAGTTGACCTTCGGAGACTGTATTTTTACGTTTGCGCAGTTGAAGTACCAAACCAACCAGGCCTATCAGCAGCAGGGCAAACGGGCCATACCAAAGCAGCAACGTATAACTTTTCATCGGCGGGTCGAACAGCACGAAATCCCCGTAACGGGAAACCAGGTAGTCGATGATCTCCTGGTCGGTCATGCCCTTCTTCATTTGCTCGCGCACTTCCTGGCGCAGATCTTTGGCAAGATCTGAACGAGAACTGGCCAGCGATTCATTCTGGCAAACCAGGCAACGCAGATTTTCCGCCAGGCCGATCATGCGTTTTTCCAGCACCGGGTCTTCGGCCAGATCTTTTGCTTCGCCGGCGTAGGAAAAAGTAGGCAACAAACAGAACAGCAGTATCAATAGATGTTTCATTTCGCTTGCAACTCCGCAACCAATGGAAGGATTTTTTCCTGCAGGCTTTCATGCGTGACCGCGCCGATCTGTTTGTAGCGGATCACACCCTGCTTGTCGATGACATAGGTTTCCGGCACGCCATACACGCCGTAATCGATCCCGACACGACCGTCCGTATCCGTAGAGACCAGGGTGTAAGGGTCGCCACCATTGCGTAACCACGCTTCGCCATCTTCGTTCTTGTCCTTGTAATCCAGACCATAGATAGGCACGATGTTCTGGCGTGCCAGTGCCATCAGAACAGGGTGTTCCTCCCTGCAGGAAACGCACCAGGATGCCCACACGTTAAGCAACCAGACTTTCCCCTTCATGTCCTGTGACACAAATTGTTTGGCCGGGTCGTGCAACTGGGGCAGAGTGAATGCCGGCGCTGGTTTGTTTATCAGTGGTGAGGGCACTTCATGCGGTTTCAGTCCCAGCCCGACATACAGAAAACCTGCCAACACCACGAAAGCCACAAACGGCCATATGTAGCGCATCATGATGCTTGTCCTGAGTATGTCGAAGCGGCTTTGCCCTTTGCTGCCATGACCCCACCTGCAGGCAAACTGCCTGCACTTATACGGCTCGCTTTTTTGCTGTAAACACGATAGCGACGGTCGCTGATGGCCAGCACACCGCCCAAGGCCATCAACAGGCAGCCCGCCCATATCCAATCCACAAACGGCTTGTAATAGACG
>PLBS01000068.1 GCA_003134595.1 Gallionella sp.
AAGCCCCAACAACACACGCAGGGCCCGCTCCTACAAGTCGTCATCATTCCGCATGCAAAGCCTCCACCGGATCCAGCCTCGCCGCACGCCGTGCCGGTGCAACACCAGCCACCAGACCAATAGTGACTGCACTGAATTCGGCGAGCACGGCAAACAGCCACGGCGTATGCACCGGCAAAGCCGGGAACAGCAGATGCAACGCCTGTGCGATGCCGACCCCAAGAGCCAGCCCCGCTAATCCACCCAGCGCGGACAGCAGCATCGCCTCGCCCAGAAACAGCGTCAACACTTGTCGTTCTTGCGCCCCCAAGGCACGCAGCAGGCCGATTTCAGAAGTACGCTCGGTGACGGCCATGGTCATGATGGTCAGGATACCGACCCCACCCACCAGCAGGGAGATCCCGCCCAGTGCGCCTACCGCGAAGGTGATGACATCCAGCACCGAGCCGAGTACCTCAAGGGCTTTTTCTTGCGGGATTAAGGTGAAGTCTTCGCGCCCGTGCCGTTCCTTGAGCAGCGCGGTAATGTCACGCACCACGTCTTGCAAATCGGCGTTGGCCTTGTAACTCACCTGAATTTCCATCAGTCCAGGACGATTGAATAATTCGAGCGCGCGTGCGGCGGGAATGAACACGGTATCGTCGAGATCGAAGCCGAGCATCTGCCCCTTGGTCTCCATCACGCCAACCACCCGGTAGCGTTGCCCGCCGATGCGCAAATAACTGCCGAGCGGATTCTGTCCTGCGAACAATTCCTGCCGCACTTTTGAGCCGAGCACGACCAACGCGCGAGCCTGGGTCGGATCATCATCGGGCAGGAAACTGCCAGTCTGCACATTGCTTGACATGACCTTGGTGAGATCGTGTCCCGCCCCGAACACCGTGGTGCGGCGCGTCTTGCCATTGGCGCGCACCTCGGCATTACCCGTCACACTGGGATTGACGTACTCGACATTCGCCAAGTGGCGCAAGGCCTGCGCATCCTCGATGGAAAGCTGCCTGACCGAACCGAAGATGCCCACGTTGCCACCCTGTGTCTGCGTCTTGCCGGGCTGGATGGCGATCAAGTTAGTGCCGAACTGGTTGAATTCAGCCAGCACGAATTGATGCAAGCCTTCGCCGATGGAGGTGAGCAGAATCACGGCCGTGATGCCGATGGCGATGCCCAGGCCGGTGAGAAAACTGCGTAGCCGATAGGCCAGGAAGCTGGAGGTGGTCAGGCGAATGAGATCTGGAAATAACATAAGCCCGTCATTCCGGCGCAGGCCGGAATCCAGTCAATAAAAAACTTCCCGCGACGCGGGACAAAAACCAAAAGCCTGTTGGATAAAACCGCTGGATTCCGGCAGCCCTCACCTCGGCTCCTCGCTTCGCTCTCCTCTCCCGCTTGCGGGAGATGAGGCAATCGTCCCTTCCCCCTCGCAGGGGGAAGGTTAGGATGGGGGTTTCAGCGGGAATGACGCTGTTTTCGGTCTAATGGACAATCCGGCATGAACAAATCTATTGCTGAGGCCGACATGCTCCAACATCTGCGCAGCGGGATGCCGGGCATCGTCTGGCCCGCCATACCGAATCAGGCAGCGGCAAATATCCTTGCGTTGTTGCAGCAACTGGAGCAGAGCCAATGGTGGCCGCAGGAAAAAATGCTGGACAGACAGCTCACACAATTCGGGATACTCGCAGCGCATGCCTACCGCCATTCACCTTTTTTTCGTGCCCGCTTCGATCAGGCCGGACTGGATGTAAACCAACCGTGGTCAGCAGCTTACCATGCCAGAATTCCTCTGCTGACCCGCGCCGAACTGATGCAGGCGGCAGATCAAATTCGCTGCCGGGCAGTGCCGCGCGAACATGGCGCAGTAAACGAAGTTCAAACCTCCGGTTCGACCGGACAGACGATTTCAGTTCTCCGCACGGAGGTGTCCCAATTGTTCTGGCTGGCACTGGCGATGCGCGATCATTTGTGGCATCGCCGCGATTTTTCCGCATCGCTCGCGGTGATCAAGGCGCTCACCCCGTCGATGGATGATCCGCTCGAAGCGGCGCGAATCGGCTGGGGACATCCGGCAACGCTGTTGCTGGCCACCGGACCTTCATACGCGCAACCTCTGTCCATGGATGTTGCGCAACAAGCCGACTGGCTCATGCGCCGCGATCCGCATTATCTGCTGACCTATCCTTCCAACCTCAGCGCGCTGCTCGACGAATTCGAAAAGCGCGGCGGTTTTCCTCCTTCGCTGCGCGAAGTGCGCACCATAGGTGAAACGCTGTCAACCGACACGCGCGAACGCTGCCGGCACTTGGGCGGAGTAAAAGTGGTGGACATGTACAGCTCGCAGGAAGCCGGCATCATCGCGCTGCAATGCCCGGTCAGCGGGCATTATCACGTGCAAAGCGAGAGCTTGCTGGTCGAGGTGCTGGACGATGACGGCCAGCCATGCAAGCCGGGCGAAGTCGGGCGTATCGTCATCACCGATCTGCACAACTTCGCCACCCCCATCATCCGTTATGAAATCCGCGACTATGCCGAGGTCGGCCCTGCCTGCCCGTGCGGGCGCGGCCTGCGGACTCTTGCTCGCATCATGGGACGGCGGCGCAATATGCTGGTGCTGCCAAACGGTGAACGACATTGGCCGCTGCTTGGCGCGTACCGGTTCCGCGAAGTCGCAACCATCAAACAATACCAGGTTGTTCAACACGCTCTCGACGATATCGAAGTGAAACTGGTGGTGGAACATCCTCTATCGAGCGGACAGGAAGCACGGCTCAGCGCCATCATCCACAATGCGCTGGGACATGCCTTTCCGCTGCGCTTCAGCTATTTCAATCAGGAATTAGCGAAGACACGAGGCGGAAAGTTTGAGGAATTCGTTTCGTTAATCAGATGATCGACATAGCCGAGAGCTATAACCAACGACTTACCAAGCGTTTTTTGCCTGGTTAGTCGGATGGCTATAACCAATGACTTGGCTGTCGTTATCGGACAGCCTAGTCAGATGGCTAGTAGTTTTACCAGTGGTTCCATCAGTACAAATCCTTTTCTTCGAGTGCCCTGAACAGATGCTCTACATTTTGGTCGGTAAACGAACCGCCCCGCCGCTCGATCAATTCCACCCTGACACCGGTCATAGGATCACGCCGCAAAAAAATCTGGCGTATCCCTTCATTCCCTATAATTGGCGTGTCGGCCATGTTACCAGCTTCGGTTGCCCGAAGAATTGCTTCATCCAGATCCGCAACTGCGAAGGCGATGTGGTGCACCCCGGAACCAAACTTCGCCAAAAATCTGGATATTTGCGAGTTAGGACAGGTGCCTTGCAGCAGAACCACCATTGTCCGGCCGGTTTCCATCACAGCGGACACCATGGACGAATGTTCGCCTTTGGTCGCGCGACGCTCCACCAGCAAGAAGCCCAGGTCCCTGGAATACCAGCGGATAGCCTCATCAAGATTTTCTACGGCGATTGCGATGTGGTCTATTTCCACGATCAAATCGGCAAGTTGTGTCGCCAGAGGTGGCCTCATTCCGTATAGATTAGAGCTTGTGTGTTGCATCGCCTATAGCCTCACAGTATCTTGTCAATGAAACCAAAACTTGCTCATTTTAGAACACTCTATCCCGGAGGGTGCAGTGGTGACGAGACGGTTTGTGTCAGCTGACTTTGCGCGCCACCAGATCGATCAGCGCCGACATGCCGCTATGCGCCACGCCTTCGCTGATGAAGTCATCATGCTCGCGCAGATGTAAAATTTCCATATCGGCGAAGACGGTACGCAACATCGCTTCCGTGTACATATTCTCAGCTAGCGGTGGGCCGCCAGTGCCGTACTCCAACTGGCGCGGGGTATAGCCCTGCAATAGCAACAGCCCGCCGGGCTTGAGACAACGCTTGATATTGGCAAATAATATTTCGCGCTCGGCCGGGCCGGCAAACTGAATGAAGATCGCCGCCACAATATCGAAGCGCGCAGACCCCCAATCCCATTGCAACAGATCCACCACTTCACGTTCAAGTTTCACGCCTCTTTGTTTAGCCAATTTGCCCGCCTTGGCCGAAGCCAGCTCGGAGTAATCCACCGAAAGCACCTGCAAACCCTGCCCGGCCAGCCACACCCCGTTGCGTCCTTCACCATCGGCCACTGCGAGGCAACTCATGCCCGGCTTGAGCAGGTCACGTTGCGACACCAGAAAGGCGTTCGGCTCGGTGCCAAAGAAATACTCCTCGCCCGCGTAGCGTTCGTCCCAAATATTCATCACGTATTTCCATAACGGCGTTTGAAATAACGGCTCAAAGCTTGCACCGCATCATCCACATAGGTGAACACAACAGGGATGACCAACAAACTCAGAAAGGTCGAAGTAATGAGTCCGCCGATGATTGAAGATGGACATCTTCACCTTCGTCGACCTCGACAGATTCCAAAACATATTCGCTTGCCCCTTGGTCATTTCATTCATGCGCCGGGGTGACACTTTGGCGAAGAGATTCGTTCACTAACACAGCGCGCCGTGCATATACGGCAGCCTCCTGATCGCGCCCCAATTGGGTCGATACACGCGCCATTCCGTCCAAATCTTCACCGATACGTGTGCTCAGATCTAGTGACTTATCCATCTCCAACGTGGCTTGGTAATGTTGCAATGCACTCGCGTAGCGCGCCAACTCCTCTTCGGCCGCTGCGATGACACGCAAGGCATTGGCTTGTTCCTCCTGGCCTGCCCCACCCTCCTTGCTCAGCGCTTGTGCCAATGCCAGCGCACCTTCCGCATCGCCGTTCAGCAACAGCAGACGCGCGCGCAATGCATCTATACCGAAGCGAGTAGCGCATTTCTTTTCGCACAGTTTTTCAGACAACTGCAAGGCCGATTCCGCCTCGCTCAATCGCGCCAGATTGGTCAGGATCACGGCCTTGCGAAAGGCGGCTGTCAGGTGAGATTCCGGCGGATATATCCGCACCTTCTCCAGCAGTATCTTATCCAGCCAAATCAGTGCGGCTGCATCGTCGTGCAGTTGATGAGTCACCGTGGCCAGATTGATCAGCGTCGTGGCGGCTTCCGCCGTGTCGTCCAACGATTGCTGCAGCACCAAGGCTTTGGCGAAATCATGTTGCGCGCGCAACAGCTCGCCGTCCCTTAATGCCCGTCGTGCATCTTTGTCCGCCGCCTGGGCTTGTTCCAAGGCTTGCGGCAGATTGGGAGCAGGCGCACTGCCACACGCCGCCAACATCCCCGTCAAGAGCAATATAAAAAATCTAGTCATGACTATCCATCCTGATCGGTCCGGTCTCAGGTACAGGGACGACGCTCTTCAACGGCCAGTGAGTGCTCAAGGAATCGACCACTTCCTGCGTGTCACCAACCATTTCCCGTGTCTTGCCCAAGGTTTCGCGCGCCTCTCCCAATATCCCCGGCAACTGCGGCACTGAACGCTGTACCGCGTCTTTAATGATCTCGCTGGTCAAACTCAGGCTCTCCATACTGCTGTCGGCCTTCTTCAACAAAGCGGGCAACTCGCGGTCAAGTCTTGCCGACAGCGTTTCGGCATTAGCCGCCGATAGTCGCAAGGAGCGCAGCAATGGCCCCACTTCATTGTTGAGGTTGGTATCGAAACTGCCCAGCACACGGTCTATACGCTCCCGCGTTCCGCGCATCTCGGCTGAGAATTCACGCAGGTTCTTCAATGTCTGACGCACGTCGCCATCAGGATCATGCAGTGTCTGGTGCAAATCATCGAGGATCGGCATGATGCGATTCTTCACATCGACCACCGCTTGTTCCAATCCGCTGGCACGCTCGAAACGTACCTTGTCGCCCGCTGCCAACACAAGTTTATCTTTCGACCCTGAGCTGATCTCGAGCACCCCGTCACCAATCACCCCTTCTTTTTTCAGGCTCATCACCGCATCCTGTCTGATCAACTTGAGGTGCTTCGTTTCGATGCTGACCTCGACTTGTACGAGCCCCTGCTCATCCAGTGTCAGAGTGTTCAGCTTACCGATCTTGAATCCGCTGAATTTAACCGGCATGCCTACACTCAAGTCTTGTCCGCTATCGGCGACAAAATAAATCGGGGACTTTGCCGTAAACTCGCCTTTTTTTACGCCAGTCCACACAAAAGCCAGCCCCATTCCTATCGCCGCGAGCAATATGAATACGGCTGCTTTTCCAAACAGATTTTTGAAACGCTCGTCTTTGTCATCTAACAATGCCACATACACCTCACTCGATCTTTTCCCAGGGCAGAGTCGTCGGCTTATCTGCTATCGCCAATACCGTCCGTCCTTCGGCGGCATAGGATTCCAGCGCCATTATCCAGCAGTTCGCCAAACGCGCGTTGACATCCTCGAACAGCGCGGCATCCACCACCAGCACAGGCGACGTTTGCAGCAAAGCGCGCAACAGCCCGGCCAATTTGCATTGCCAAGGTTCGACGCTATGCGGTTGGGCAACCATGAATTCAGCGAATTCATCCGGCTCCAGACCCAGTACGGACAACCAATGCTGGACGCTTTGCTCGGTTGCAATCACGTCACGCCGGGCGTGATACCACAGCGGCAAGGTGACATTCTCCCAAATCTTGAGGTTGCTGATCAGGCCGCCATTCGCTGCCACCCAACCCACACGCCCCGGCCGGCCCGCGCTCACCGGCTGCCATATCAATGGCACGGGCCCGCTATTGTGCCTTCTTTCCCCAAACGGGCCGATCACGGCCAACTTGTGGTGTCTTCTGTCGCCTTGCACGATCTCGATGCTGCCTGCCCTGCAAACAGTTTCGCCGATCGCATTATCGATCATGGCATTTTTTTCATCGTTGGAAGCAAGTTGCAACAGCCGCGTCTCGCCCGAATGCAGCATAAAAGTATATGCGCGATCCGAACCTTCGCAGCGCACACCGTTAAATCTGAACAACGCGTTCATAATCTAACGAGAAACTCGCGTAGCGAGCCCTTGTCCCCCTCGCCCTGTGGGAGAGGGCGGGGAGAGGGAACGGGCATGGCGGGTTTTATTATCATTTGTGGAATCTGCCATGCCCGTCAGAAAAGCAGAACCGTGATCAGTCCGTCACATGCGAATACCGCCATCAGACTGCGCATGACTGCGCGCGATGCAGCTACCGGGATCTCGGTCATGGCGCGCGTCACTGTCAGCCCATAATAGCAAGGCACCACCGACATCAACATTCCGAAGCAGATACTTTTCAACAATGCCGCAAATATCTCCAAATAACTGATCATCTCGAAAAAATGGCCGACTTCGCCGATCAATGAGACGTCAATATGCCAGGCGGTCACGATCATGCCCGTACCGATCGCAACGACCTGGAAGTAAAACGTCAGCACCAGGCTGGTTATCGTCATCGCCAGCATTCTCGGCACCACCAGATACGCTACAGGCGAGATGCCCATGCGCCGCAAACTCTTTATTTCGCCATTCACCTGCATCGCGGCGAGTTCACTGGCGATCGCCGAACTGCTGCGCCCGACGATCACGATCGCCGTCAGCAAAGGTCCCAGCTCCCGCACCACCGTCCAGATCAGCACCTGCAAAGTCAGCAATTCGTTGCGCCCGACCAGATTGCTGACTTGCATCACCATGATCAGGCCCGCCAGAAAACCCATGACAGTGATCGGCCCCACCGATTGGATGCCCGTAAAATAGAGCTGCTTGAGCAGTGTCCTTCGTACCGGCCACCTGATCACCGCCGGCAGTGCATGGAGAACTTGCCCGACCAGAGCCACACTGTCACGCACGAACAGTCCCTGCATGCCAAGCCAATTTTGCATTTGCATTACAGGATTTTTCATTGTTGCGTCCGCTCTTTCACGCCGTTGCGCTCCTCGCTGTCCGCCACTGCGTAGCGTTCGTCCCATATGTCATGCATGGGCATGCCTGAACTTTCTGACCCTGGCGCTGAACCACTCGATCACATCGTCCACATAGGTGAACACCACCGGGATCACCAGCAAGCTAAGGAAGGTCGAGGTGATCAATCCACCGATCACGACGATCGCCATCGGCGAGCGGAAACTGCCATCGCCCGTGCCCAGATCAAGCGCCACCGGCAGCATGCCCGCACCCATCGCCATGGTCGTCATCACGATCGGGCGCACGCGTTTCTTGCACGCATCGAGCAGCGCCTCGGCGCGGTTCATGCCGCGCTCGCGGCGCGAGACGATCGCGTATTCCACCAGCAGGATGGAGTTCTTGGTCGCGATCCCCATCAGCATGATGAGGCCGATCATCGAAGGCATCGAAATCGCGGTGCGGGTCAGGAACAGCGCCAGGAACGCGCCCGGGATGGACAGCACCAGCGCAACCAGGATTGTGGCCGGCTGCATGAAATCCTTGAACAGCAAGACCAGCACGATGTAGATGCACAGTACACCCGTGAACATCGCCAGACCGAAGCTCGCGAACAGCTCTTTCATGGCCTCGGCATCCCCGATCGGCGCCATCGCCACGCCGGGCGGTGGATTCTTGATCGACGGCAATGCAGCCACGGCCGCCTGCACCTTGCCCAAAGGCTGCCCGGCCAGCTCGATCTCAAAGCTGATATTGCGCTGCCGGTCATAGCGGTCGATCTGGGCCGGGCCGCTCTCCAGACTCAAAGTAGCCACACTGCCGAGCATCACCGGTCCGTGCGATCCCGGCACCACCAGACGGGAAAGCAATTCGAGATCCTGCCGCGCTTCATCGCGCAGTTTCACGACGATGGGCAATTGCCGATCCGGCAAATTGAGTTTGGCCAGCGCCTGGTCGTAATCTCCGGCCGTCGCCACGCGCAAGGTGTCGGCGATCGCGCTGGAAGTCACCCCCTGATCCGCTGCCCGCGCGAAATCGGGACGCACCACCACTTCCGGACGCAACACACTGGAATTGGACACCACGTTGCCGATGCCCTGAATCGTGCGCAACTCCTGCCCCACCTTCAACGCATGCTGGTTCAACAACTCGCTATTTTCACTGGTCAGCACGAGCTGGTATTTGTCCGCAGATGACCCCAGCCCCACCTTGACGCGCACGCCGGGCAATAGCATCAACGCATCACGCAACTGACCTTCGATTTGCTGTTTCACGACACGTTGTCCACGCGGCTTGAGCTGTATGGAAAGCGTGGCCTTGCGCACCTCAGGCATCCCGGTTGGCTCAAACGCATTGCCGCCCGATGCACCTCCGCCGATTGCGGTATAGACCAGCGTCACATTTGGATTCTGCATGACGATGCCGCGCGCCTGCTCGGCCAGCGCATAGGTCTGCTCAAACTTGCTCCCCGGCGGCAATGTCAGCGTCACTTGAGTTTGCGACTGGTTGTCCTTGGGCTGAAACGCTGTCTGCAAAGTCCCTGCCAGCCCGAATGAGCCCACGAAAAAAACTGCCGTTACGGCCAGGGTGGTCTTGCGATGTGCCAAACACCAATGCGCCCATTTGAGATAAATCTCGATCCACCTGGGGGTCGGATGTGCAACGCGCGGGAGCAAGAAATAGGCAGACATCATCGGTGTCAGCATCCGCGCCACCGCGAGCGAGAACAACACGGCCACTGCCGCCGTCCAGCCGAATTGCACGAAGAATTTGCCCGCTATGCCGCTCATGAAGGCCGTCGGCAGGAACACCGCCACCAGCGTGAATGTGGTCGCGATCACCGCCATACCGATCTCGTCGGCGGCTTCCATCGCCGCCTGGTAAGGCTTCTTCCCCATCTCCAGATGGCGCATGATGTTTTCAATCTCGACGATGGCATCGTCCACCAGCACCCCGACCACCAGCGACAACGCCAGCAGAGTCACCACATTGATGGTGAAGCCGAACAGATACATGAGCGCAAACGTGGGAATGACAGCAAGCGGCAAAGCCGTCGCGGCAACGATGGTGGCGCGCGAATTGCGCAGGAAAAACATCACCACGATCACTGCCAGCAAGGCTCCCTCGAAGATCATCTCCATCGAGCCCCGGTAGGTCTCATAGACCATATCAACCATGTTGAACACACGTTCCACGGTGATCTCCGGATGATTTTCCCTGATGCTTGCCAGCGCACTGGTCACCCCATTGCCCACCTCGACATCGCTGGCACCCAGCGAGCGGACGATCTCGAACCCGACCACCTGTTTGCCATCATGCAACGCAGCCGAACGCCGCTCGGCAAAGGTGTCGCTGACGTTCGCCACCTGGTCAAGACGGACATGCCGGCCATCACGCAGACTGATTTCCATTTGCGCCAACTGCCCGGCTGTTTGCACCGTTGCCACTGTGCGCACGGCTTGTTCCATGCCGCCCAGATCGGTGCGTCCGCCCGGCGCTTCCTGTTGTATCTGCCGCAACTGGCTGGAGATTTCGGAGGCGGTGAGATTCAACGCCAGCAGCTTGGTCGGATCGAGCTCCACGCCAATCTGCCGCGTCACACCGCCGACACGATTGACCGCCCCGACGCCTTTCACGCCGAGCAGCAGCTTGGTCACGTTGTTGTCCACGAACCAGGACAGTTCTTCCTCGCTCATGTTCGGCGCGGCAATCGTGTAGGTCAGGATCGGCTTGCCGCTCAATTCCACTTTATTGATGGCCGGATCGAGCATCTCGCGCGGCAACTCGCCCCGGATACGCGAGACGGTGGAACGCACATCCTCCAGTGCCGCGCTTGAATCACGCTCCAGCCGGAACTCGGCAGAGATGATGGCCGTCCCGTCCTTGACTTGGGTATACAGGTGCTTCAGTCCTTGCGCACTGGCAAGCGCATTCTCGATCTTGCGTGCCACCTCGGCTTCCATCTGGTCCGGGGAAGCACCCGGCATTGAAGCCGTCACCGTGACCATCGGCAAATCAATGTCCGGGAACATCTGGATTTTCATGGCTTTGAAAGCCATCACGCCCAGAAACGTGAGCATCACGAAGGCAAGCACAGCAGGGATCGGGTTGCGTATGGACCAGGACGAAACGTTCATGCCGCTTATCCCTTTACAACCTGGACGACATCACCTTCGGTCAGGAACGGCCCGCCGCTTTCGACGACCGGTTCATTTTCTTTCAGCCCCTGTTTGATCTGGACGCGATCGCCATTGCGCTGCCCTACCGTCACCGCCCGCTCATGCACGTGGTTGTCCGGCCCCACGACCAGCACGTAAGTCATGCTGCCGCGCTGCATGACGGCAGACTGCGGCAAAGACAACAAGGCCTTCTTGCCGCCGCTGACATCGAATGTGCCGCTCGCAAAAGCGCCCGCAATGATCCCGGCACTCTCAGGCAGCGTGACCAGCGCATAACCATAGCGCGTCTGCGGATTCACCGACGGCGAGATCGCCCGCACCGCGCCCCTGATGACACGCCCCTCACCCACTGCGATTGATACGCTCATGCCCTTGTGTATCAGCATCAGTTCTTCTGCCGTGAGGTCGGCATGCCATTCCAGACGCCCTTTGCGGATCAGCCGGAAAAGCTCCACCCCAGGCTGTAACATGGAACCCACGTTGGCATTCGCCGCCGAGATGACGCCGGAATCCGGTGCCACGATGCGACCTTGAGTCGAACGTGCAGAAGCATCGCCGCCGGTGCGCGCAAAATTATCCAGCGTCACCAACACGTCGCCTTGCTGCACATGATCCCCGATGCTGACCTTCACCTCCGCGATCAGCAAACCCTGCACTTGCGCACTGATGATGGCTTCCTGCCACGGGGTGATGCTGCCGTTCGCCGCTAACGTGCGCGCCCATTTGTCTTCACGCAGTGTCGTGGTACGCACCGTCAGCGCAGGCCGGCTTAGCGCAGGCGCAGCTTGTTCGGCTTCACTGCTGCCAACCAGCCCAACTATTCCGCCCGCCAGCACCAGTCCTGACAAGGCAATATTGAAGATCAGATTGTTGTGTTTGATGTTGATACTCATTGTTTCTCTTGCCTCCAAAAATCTCAAAATATGTCATTCCAACATAGGCAAATGTTAACAGGGTATTGAAAAACGTCGCGAGCGACGTTGGCAACATTCAACATTCAGCGCCATTCAAGTCCGGGCCTACCCCAATGTTGTTCACTTAACCGTTCGTGGTGAGGTATCGAACCACTTGATGCATGCCCTTCGATACCTCAGGGCGAACGGTTGGGCGCTAAATGAACAGCATCGGGACCGACCCCTGTTACTCGCGGTTTCATGTTAACCTTTTCGCGCAACGAACTACTGGAACAACCGGTGGCCATGAAAAAATCACTATTCATCATTCTCGCCTCTGCACTGCTCAACTGCGGCTGCAGCACTGTCAGCCTGGTCTACCGCAACGCCGATTGGTACCTGCAACACAAAATCAACGACTACACTTCATTCAATACCCGGCAGAAAGAAACGATCCGCCAGGAAGTCTCCGATTATATGCACTGGCATCGGAAAAATGCGCTGCCAGAATACATCATCTTTCTGCAAAATCTGAATGGAGTAGCTCAATATGACGGCCAATTGAGGGAACAAGAAGTCCCCCTGTTGAGAGCCCATCTGTTGAGTTTGTATCGAAAAACCCTGGTGCCGGCGATACGGCCCACCGCACAATTGTTAAGTGAGCTGGATAGCCGGCAAATACAGGAACTGGGCAGAAATTTTGCCGAGAAAAACCAAAAACAAAAACACGAAGTGCTCGACGGAAGTCATGATGAAAACCTTGACAAACGCGCGGACAAAACCATCGCTTTTCTGGAATGGTTGGCAGGAAATTTAAGTGACGAACAAGAACAAAAGGTCAGAGAAATGAGTCGTCACCTACCCTTTGTCAGCCACATTTTCATCCAGCATCGGGAAGCCAATCAAGGCAGGCTGATCGCGCTATTAAACGCACATGCAGGCGCAGATAAAATCGCCGCATTCCTGTCGTCGTGGGTCCTCACCCCCGAGACGACCAGAACAGCGCAACAACAGCATGCCATTCAGTCATTCGACATGGCCACAGATGCAATGATCGTGCAGATCCATGGGCTGCTGACGGGCCGGCAAAAAGATCATCTGCACAAAAGGATATCGTCTTACATCGACGACATGCGAAGTTTCTCCACAGACATGCATGCTGCAAGCGGCACATCCCTTCAGGATTCCAGTCCATGACGTTTCGCCCCGGAACAAAACGATGGTTGTGTAATCCTGTCTGTCATGGCTTTGAATTTTTCCGTTCATGCCGCTGGAATTTTATACTCGACTAATTTACTATACTTACTCACACGCCAGTCGCCCACTTACCAGTTACCGGAGTCCCCTTGCCGCATCACCGCAAAAATAATGTTGCCCTGAACAGTGGACTGATCAGGGCACTGCGCAGCTTATTGCCGCCGGAATCCGTGTTGGTTGATGCGGAGGATTTGCGCCCGTTTGAATGCGACGGGCTGTCGGTCTATCGGCAGTTACCGATGGTCGTGGTGCTGCCGGAAACCATAGCGCAAGTGCAAAACATCATGCGCCTGTGCCATGCACAGCGAGTCCCGGTGGTGGCGCGCGGCGCGGGCACCGGCCTGTCCGGCGGCGCACTGCCCCTGGCGGATGGCGTGCTGCTGAGCCTGGCCAAGTTCAGGGACATCCTGAGCATCGATCCGCATAACGCGATGGCGACCGTGCAGCCGGGCGTGCGCAACCTGGCCATATCCGAAGCGGCGGCAGCATACGGACTGTATTACGCGCCCGACCCCTCGTCGCAAATCGCCTGCACCATAGGCGGCAATGTCGCGGAAAATTCGGGCGGTGTGCATTGCCTGAAATATGGTCTGACGGTGCACAACATCCTGATGCTGAAAGTGGTCACGATGGAAGGCGAGCTGCTCACCATAGGCGCGGAGACGCTGGATTCACCGGGCTATGACCTGCTGGCGCTGATGACCGGCTCCGAGGGCATGCTCGGCATCATCGTCGAGGTGACGGTCAAGCTGCTGCCCAAACCCGAACGTGCACAGGTCGTGCTTGCAGCCTTTGACGATGTAGTGAAAGCGGGCGAGGCGGTCGGCGCGATCATCGCCGCGGGCATCATCCCCGCCGGGCTGGAAATGATGGACCGGCTCGCCATCCAGGCGGCGGAGGATTTTGTGCATGCGGGTTATCCGCGCGATGCCGAGGCGATTCTGTTATGCGAACTGGACGGCACCAATGCCGAAGTTTCCGAGTACATCATGGCGGTGCGCAAGATATTGACCGATAGCGGCGCAACCGAAGTGCGCACTGCGGTGGACGAAGCCGAAAGGCAACTGTTCTGGAAGGGGCGCAAATCGGCCTTCCCCGCCGTGGGACGCATCTCGCCGGATTATTACTGCATGGACGGCACTATTCCGCGCCGCCAGTTGCCGCATGTTCTGCGCCGCATCGGCGAGATGTCGGCGGAATACGGATTGCCGGTCGCCAACGTGTTCCACGCCGGGGACGGCAATATGCATCCGCTGATCCTGTTCGATGCCAACAAGGAAGGCGAACTGAAGCTCACCGAGGAATTCGGCCGCCGCATCCTGCAGCTCTGTGTGGAAGTCGGCGGCACCATCACCGGCGAACACGGCGTGGGCATGGAGAAGATCGACCAAATGTGCATCCAGTTCCAGAGCGCAGAGTTGAACCAGTTCCATGCCATCAAAGCCGCATTCGATCCATCCGGCCTGCTCAATCCCGGCAAGGCCGTTCCCACGCTGCAGCGCTGCGCCGAATTCGGCGCCATGCATGTCCATCACGGACAACTTCCCCACGCTGAACTGGAGCGCTTTTGATGAACCCAGACAATTCATTAGGCATGTCATCACACTCTGAGTATGAACTGCATCGCTCCTCCCCTGCTCCCTCCCTGACAAGGGAGGGCTGGGGTGGGTTGGGGAGGCTGGGAGGGGTTGGGGTTTCAACCAAAACCAAACCCCCTCTGATAAAGCTACTAGCCATTCGACTAGGCCATCAACTGACGATAGCCAAGTCGCTGGTTATAGCTCCCCCTTATCAGGGGGAGAACTGTGTTGCGGCATCATTTAAAACGGCTGGAGTTGAGCGCCATTTTCTCCTAATGGATTATCCGAGATGAACGCACAAGACATCGGCACAGCGTTGCAGCAACATGTGTTGAATGCGTTGCAGGATGCGACTCCGCTCAACATCACCGGTGGCGGCAGCAAAACTTTTCTCGGGCTCAGCACACACGGGCAGCAGATCGATGTCAGCGGACATTGCGGCATCGTGGAATACGATCCGCGCGAACTGGTGCTGACGGCGCGCAGCGGCACCACTCTTCAAGAGATCGAAACCGCGCTGGCAGAAGCCGGGCAGATGCTGGCGTTCGAGCCGCCGCATTTCGGTGATAGCGCCACTCTGGGCGGCACCATCGCCTGCGCGCTGTCCGGACCGCGCCGTCCCTACAGCGGTTCGGCACGCGATTTCGTGCTGGGCTGCAAGCTGCTGAATGGCCGCGGCGAGATATTGCGCTTCGGCGGACAAGTGATGAAGAACGTCGCGGGTTACGATGTCTCACGCCTGATGACCGGAGCCTATGGCACGCTGGGCATCTTGCTGGAGATCAGCCTGAAAGTGCTGCCGCGTCCGGCGGCCAGTATCACCGTGGCGAGAGAATGCAGCGAAGTCGAAGCCATCGAGAGCATGAGCGGCCTGCTGACCAAGCCGCATCCGGTGGATGGCGCGTGCTATCACGGTGACCACTGCTACGTGCGCATTTCCGGCAGCGCGCAAGCCGTCAAGGAAGCGCGCAACAAAATACCCGGTGACGTGATGCCGGATGCAGATGCGTTCTGGCATGCGCTGCGCGAACATGAACTGCCCTTCTTCCGTCACAGCAGCACGTTGTATCGCATCATGGTAAAACCCGCCACTCCGCCACTGCCTATCGAAGGCTCTTGGCTGCTGGACTGGGGCGGCGCGCAGCGTTGGCTATACAGCCATGAAGATATCGCCACAATTCGTCATCGCGTTGAACTGGCTGGCGGATACGTCACCGTATTCCGCAGCGATGATCGCCCGAACGAAACATCACAACAGCCCGAAATATTTCAGCCCCTGCAAATATTCCAACCGCTACCTGGGCCGCTGCTGACCATACATCAACGACTCAAGGCCAGCTTCGACCCAAAAAATATTTTCAATCGCGGCCGGCTGTACGCCGAACTGTAATGGGAGCCTCTAAAAATTCACTTTTGCGGGATGAAGCGCAAGGAGCCGCGCAGCGAATGACGAGGCATATCGGATTGATAGACGAGGAATGAGCGAGCACGCGACGCAGCGATTCGCCCGTAGAATGAATTTTTGAGGCTCCCTAAATGCAAACTTCCATTCCTGCCCAATTGCTGAGTCATCCCGATATCGCGGAAGCCGATGCCATCCTGCGCAGCTGCGTGCATTGCGGGTTCTGCAATGCGACCTGCCCCACCTATCAGCTGCTGGGATCGGAACTGGATGGCCCGCGCGGACGTATCTATCTGATCAAAGAGATGCTGGAGACTGGCCAGGCCAGCGACAAGACCCGTTTGCATCTGGATCGCTGCCTGACCTGCCGCGCCTGCGAAACCACCTGCCCGTCCGGCGTGCGCTATGGCCGCCTGATAGACATCGGGCGCGAGATGGCCGAAGTGCGTGCGCCGCGTTCGCTTTCCGCAAGACTGTTGCGCAAGGCCATGCTTGCAGTGCTTCCCTACACTGCTCGCATCTCCGTTGCCTTGGCTTTGGCGCGGGTGTTTCGCCCGCTGCTGCCGCTGCATCTGCAGAAAAAGATTCCGGCCAGACAGACCGCATCCATCACACCGGCAACTTTACATTCGCGACGCATGCTGGTCCTGCAAGGCTGCATCCAACCGCTGAGCACGCCGAACACCAATGCCGCGGCGGCGCGTGTGCTCGACCGGCTCGGCATCTCGCTGATCAGCGCACCAGGCGCCGGTTGCTGCGGCGCACTGAACCAGCATCTGGCTGACCCCGAAGGCGCACGCGCCATGATGCGCCGCAACATCGATGCTTGGTGGCCGCATGTCGAGAACGGCGCAGAGGCCATCGTCATGACGGCCAGCGGCTGCGGTCTGATGGTCAAGGACTATGTTGCTGCATTGAAAGATGATACAAAGTATGCAGACAAGGCGGCACGCATCAGCGAACTCACGCGCGACTTGAGTGAAATACTGAACCGTGAGAACCTGAATACCTTCGCGCATATTGGCCGGGGCATGCGCGTGGCCTACCAGTCGTCCTGCACCTTGCAGCACGGCCAGAAACTCGGCGGAACGGTGGAAGCGATTCTGCAACGCTGCGGCTACGAACTCAGTCCTGTCGCGGACAGCCATCTTTGTTGCGGTGCGGCGGGGACATATACTCTGCTGCAAGCCGAACTTTCCCGGCAACTGCTGAAGAATAAGCTGGCCGCGCTACATGAAGGGAAACCGGAAGTCATCGCCTCCGCCAATGTCGGTTGCCAGATGCATCTGGCCAGCGCAAGCGATCTGCCGGTCAAGCACTGGATAGAGTTGTTGGAACAGAACTAAGGAGCATTACGTAATTCATGACAGAGACCATACAGCGGCCGTCATTCCCGCGAAGGCGGGAATCCAGCTTAACAAACAAGCTCCGCGTAGCGGACAAAATTTCAATGTTGTCCCGCTACGCGGGGATTATTAAATCACCTGGATTCCCGCTTTCGCGGGAATGACGATGTGGTGAGTTTTGCGGGCTATTGCACTCGTTTCGAGCATTGTCTTCAATAATATAAAGCTGAACAGAATCAAACGATGTTAATGTTAATTTTAAATTAAAGAAAGGAAATAGCATGACCGTAAAATCGTTCCACCCGCCGCAACGCGTATTGATGGGGCCAGGCCCCTCCGATGTCAGCCCGCGAGTTCTGGAAGCCATGTCGCGCCCGACCATCGGCCATCTTGATCCGGTGTTCGTCTCCATGATGGACGAGATGAAAGTGCTGCTGAAATACGCTTTCCAGACCGAGAATGAATTGACCATGCCGGTCTCTGCGCCGGGCTCTGCGGGTATGGAAACCTGCTTCGTCAATCTGGTCGAGCCGGGTGACAAAGTCATCGTATGCCAGAACGGCGTGTTCGGCGGACGCATGAAAGAGAACGTCGAACGTACCGGCGGCATCGCGGTGATGGTTCAGGATGATTGGGGGCGAGCGGTCGATCCGCAAAAACTGAAGGATGCACTCAAGGCCAATTCCGATGCCAAGGTCGTCGCCTTCGTCCATGCGGAAACTTCCACCGGCGCGCAGTCCGATGCGAAGACGCTGGTCGAGATCGCGCACCAGCATGATTGCCTGGCCATCGTGGACGCGGTCACTTCGCTGGGCGGCACGCCGCTCAAGGTGGACGAGTGGAACATCGATGCCATTTATTCAGGCACGCAGAAATGCCTGTCATGCACGCCGGGTCTCTCGCCGGTCAGCTTCAGCAAGAATACGCAGGAAAAGATCAAGAACCGCAAGACCAAGGTACAGAGCTGGTTCATGGACCTCAATCTGGTGATGGGCTACTGGGGCGGCGCGACCAAGCGCGCCTACCACCACACCGCGCCGATCAACGCGCTGTATGGATTGCACGAGGCGCTGGTGATACTGCAGGAGGAAGGTCTGCAAAATTCCTGGGCACGTCATCAGAAGAATCATCTCGCGCTGCGCGCGGGACTGGAAGCGATGGGTCTGAATTTCGTGGTACCGGAAGCGGAACGCCTTCCGCAACTGAATGCGATCTCGGTGCCGGATGGCGTGGATGAAGCCGCAGTGCGCGCCATCTTGTTGTCCGACTATCAACTGGAGATCGGCGCAGGCTTGGGCGCGATGGCCGGAAAAGTGTGGCGCATCGGCCTGATGGGCCACGCCAGCAACCCGCGCAACGTGCTGCTCTGCCTCAGCGCATTGGACGATGTGCTCGGTCGCGTGAAGGCGCCGATCAAGCGCGGTGTCGCAGTGGATGCAGCAAACAAAAAACTGGCTGGCTGATTCATTGCACAGCACGCAAACAAAAACCCGCCCAGATTGGGCGGGTTTTTTATGGGCATTCGGTATCGTCATCCAATTTCGCATGAGCGTCCAGTTTCGACCCCCATTCATCCATACGACGTTGTAATTACGCCTCACGAAAGCGGCCTGTCGTGAAGTTCGGCTCCCGACACGTTGCAGTCCTTCAATTTTACCGATAGCAGGCATTCGGGAATCGAGGAATATTTTTTGGGTGTCAGCATCTCGAATCCGATTAATTAATTCGGATAGTTACAGTGCTTCCTCCACCAACAATAGAATTGCCGATGCTGTAGTATTGATTGCGAATTGCGCAATGTGCTGCGGCACTTGTTTAGGCTCCAACCTTAGTAAAGGTAGACCTTCACCACGGGCAGCTCCCGACACATTGCAGTACTTAAAATTTCTCCGAGGCAAGTTTGGTACCACTAATTACCTTCAGGTCATTAGAGAGGCTCATGATATGCTGTATTTTCGCGGAGCTACGCATTTTGATCGGCTCTACTCTACGACAATATGCAGTTTGGAATTGTCTGGTTTTCTGCCTCAACAGAAAGAAAGTGCAGGGGGCAGTTATTTCGGAACGGCCTGATTTTTTGGCTGAACAATAATTGAAAGGATTTTTATGAAGGTCGGTAATAATATTATTATTTTGTCAGATACATTGCTAGTACCTGATGGGCAGCAAGTTGAATTTGAACATCGCATTAGTGAGGATGATTTTTTTAATTGTCGTTTTAATTTTTTGGAAAATGTTTCAGATACAAAATTGGGGTTAGGTCCACACGCAAAAGTTGATTTTAAAGATGATTGGTTCAATATAAGTTTTAACAACTTTAATCAATTGCTTGCCACTACCATTAATTTAAATGGATTTGCTTTATCTAATAAAAGGGAGCCAATTAGTATAATTGCCGCGATCTATAAATATAAAAATATGTCGAAGATTGAATTTCAAGTTATGTTGCAGGTGGCATCATGACTATGCAGAGTGGGACCACAGGTCAGGTTCTTGTTGTCGATGTTAATCATGATAATACTCGTCAAGAGGTTATTACTATCACAGATAAC
This sequence comes from Gallionella sp., assembly GCA_003134595.1. GTDB lineage: Bacteria > Pseudomonadota > Gammaproteobacteria > Burkholderiales > Gallionellaceae > Gallionella. The sequence goes on from PLBS01000068.1 coordinate 20,013, forward strand.
AAGTTGGAGTTGATTTTGATTAAGCATTTGTCCACGGTAGAAACTTCAAAATCTTGGCAAACACCTTTTGGTTTATTAGTGACAATAATAATTGTTTTTTGTACTTCTGACTTTAAAAAAGCGTGGGGCGTCTCTGCTGATACATGGTCTGCTGTCTTTATTATATTTGCCTTAATTACATTGATTTGGTTGATCTATTGCGTTGTAAAATATAAGCATTCTGAATCTGTAGATAATCTTATGGCTACTATTAAAAACACGAAAGTTTAATTTTTGCTATTTGCAATTTAGGCTTAGTTTGTCTTTATTGTTTTGTGTATTGTGTTTCGTGCTTGTTAGTTGAATTTGTTTTTAATTTCGCGGTACGTATTTTGTCTTATACGTTGTAGGCTTTACCGTTCATGGCATTTAACGAAGAGTTTAATAGCTAACGTCTTAATTGGAGGACAATCGTGACAGTCGGCTAATGGCACCAAGCGGAGCCCCATGGTATTAAGTTCGATGCCCGAAAGCCGACAGTCTTCAGTCCGTAATTGGTACATTCCCGCCATTTGTCAATGCTCACCCTCCATCCAGAGTGTCATCCACACGGATGACTTCGCCCTCAATCACCTCACCCCTGATTTTTTCACCCTCGACCACCTCGCCTTCCATCACCACACCGCGAGGGGGAAAGTTGCGCATCTGCTTTCGCAGCTCACGGGTTTTCCACCATAGATAGCCCCAGGCTATCGCACCGGCGACCAGAATGATCGCAAGTACCACCATCGAGAACATAAACACCAAGCCGATCAACACAACGGTCAAGACAAAAACTACCATCTTGCGCAAAGGGTTTGGTAAATTTGTAGAGGTATGTGGGAGATTTCTCATTTGTTTAATGTCCGTTTTACACGCCCTGCATCAGCCACCACCAGCCTGTCAGCGTAGCGAATGAAATCACCAGCCCAACCGCTACCATCAGTGTAGCCAGGGGCGGATCGAGGTCGTGCTCGGTTGCGAGAATCGCGGCGGTGATCATCGGCGGCATGGCCGCTTCGAACAGCGTGATTTGTATGGCCTGCCCATGCGCGCCGAGCAGCGGCACATATAACAAAAACAATACCAGCGGCGCCAGCACCAGCTTGAATGCCAGGCCTATGGCGAGGTTCCTGCCATTGCCCGCGAGATGTCCAAGACGCAATTGAAAGCCGACCGCGAGCAGCGCCAGCGGTGCCAATGTATCGCCCATGCGCTTGAGCACGATGGTGAGCCATGCCGGATATTCCAGAGGGATCAACAACAACGCGATCACCAATGCGATGAATGGGGGAAACAGCAAAATACGCTTTGCCATTTCACCGATGCCGGGGCGACCCGACGAATAGATGCCGGCAACGGTGATACCCAATGTGGAGAGCACCAGAAAGGAACCGAGCTGGTCGACGATGATGCCGCTGGCGAGTCCCTGGTGTCCGTAATACGCCTCGATCATCGGCAAACCAACGAATGAAGTATTGCCCAATCCACCGGTCAGTATCAGTGCGCCCACTGTGCGTCGCGGCAAATTCAGCCAGTGTCCGATGAGCCAGAAAAATCCCGCCGCCAGTCCGAAGAATAGCCATGCCATCGCCGCCATCAGGCCGACATCGCCGCTGATCTTCAGATCGTGCACATACAACAGCGTCAGCGCGGGAAGAGAAACATGGATGATGAAGCTGTTGAGCACGGCAGGCGTGTTGACCGGCATGCGCCGCGTGCGGTGCAGCAGCATACCGGCGATGAAGCAGAGAATGAGCAGGATGAGATTATTCACTTAACCACATTTATGCGGATCAAAAATGTCGGCACACTTCTTGACCGAATGTTTGCGCACTTCTAACAGCAACCACCCTTACCGCCACCAAGCTGAATCGGCGGGCAGGGAACCGTTCCATAAGAGCAATAGACACAGCAATCTCCCGCTTTGGGTTTGAGTATTGTTCGACAATTTGTACATTCATAAAACCACTGACACGCATCGGTAGGCATCTCTTCTTCCTTGGCAAAACCGCACACGGGACAGGTAAGCACTGATCTGGTTTGAATTTGCATGAATGCTTCAATGCTCGAAAAATCTGAATTACGACGGCACTCTTGCCGCGATGAACGCCTTGAGTTGCGCGACATCCGGCGGCAGCTTGTCAAAGCGTTGCGGCAGCTTCTCGATTCCTTCCAGCGCGGCGGGACGTTCCGGTTGGCGGCCCAATGCTTCGACGATGGTTTCCTCAAATTTGGCGGGCAGCGCGGTTTCCAGGCAGATCAGCGGCAGGCTGGGGCGGCGCTGTTCCAGACCCACTTTCAAGCCGTCGGCGGTGTGCGGATCGACCATCACGCCGTATTCCTCCCACAGTTCGCGTATGGTCATCAGACGATCCTGGTGCGTGCTCTTGCCGGAGGCGAAATCGAACTTCGGCAGCGCCTCCCAATAGGCCGTGCCCTTGATGTCGAAAGCGCCGCCCGTATCCACCTTGCTCCAGAACTCGCGCAACTTCGCGCCATCGCGCCCGACCAGGTCGAACACGAAGCGCTCGAAGTTGCTCGCCTTGGAGATGTCCATCGACGGGCTGCTGGTCTCGTAGGTGTGGTCGGTGCCGCGCGGGCGATACACACCGGTGCGGAAGAATTCGTCCAGCACGTCGTTCTCGTTGGTGGCGAGAATGAGCTGACCGATAGGCAGCCCCATCATGCGCGCGATGTGCCCGGCGCAGATGTTGCCGAAGTTGCCGGAGGGCACGGAGAACGCGACCTGCTCGTCGTTCGATTTGGTCGCGGCGAAATAACCCTTGAAGTAATACACGATCTGCGCCGATACGCGCGCCCAGTTGATCGAGTTGACCGTGCCGATCTTGTACTTGGCCTTGAAGGCATGGTCGTTGGAGACCGCCTTCACCATGTCCTGCGCGTCGTCGAACATGCCGTTGATGGCGATGTTGTAGATGTTGGGGTCTTGCAGCGAATACATCTGCGCGCGCTGGAAGCTCGACATCTTGCCATGCGGCGACAACATGAACACGCGGATACCGTGCTTGCCGCGCATCGCATATTCGGCGGCAGAACCGGTGTCGCCGGAAGTCGCACCGAGGATGTTCAGTTCGTCATGCTTTTTTGCCAGCGCGTACTCGAACAGGTTGCCGAGCAACTGCATCGCCATGTCCTTGAACGCCAGCGTCGGGCCGTTGGAGAGTTCGAGAATATGCACGCCGGGTTCCAGCGTGCGCAGCGGCGTGATCTGCTTGAAATCGGAATCGGCGCGGCCGTTGCTGTAAACGGCGGCGGTGTAGGTCTTGTTGATGATGGCGCGCAAATCGTTCGCCGGAATGTCGGTGATGAATTTCGACAGCACTGCAAATGCAAGATCGGCATACGACAACTTGCGCCACGCATCAAGCTCGGCGCGCGTCACTTGCGGATATTGCTCGGGCAGATACAGGCCGCCATCGGGAGCGAGACCACCCAGCAGGATTTCGGTGAAGTTTTTTGCGGGTGCGTTGCCGCGTGTGGAAATGTATTTCATTTGATGCTCGCTTTATCGTCATTCCCGCGAAGGCGGGAATCCAGTAAATTAACCAGCCCCGCGAAGCGGGACAAAACCAGAAATTGCCCGCTACGCGGAATTTATTTTATCGCTGGATTCCCGCCTTCGCGGGAATGACAGACTTTTAAATTTCCTCAACCAAAAACAGCAGGGCTGTAGGCGTGATCGAACGCCCCTTATGACCGCTCGCCGAACCCGACGGGATGAAGATTCCCGAGCCTTCCGGATAACGCACAAGGTGTCCGTGAAAATCGATTTCCAGTTCACCCTGAATCACGAAACCAATATGCCCCTTCTCGCACCATTCCGGCTCAACGAATTCGGAGGTGAACTCAACCAGACGAAGCTGTTTTGTGCCACTACGAAAAACCTTGAATCTCGCGCCATGAATCGAGCTCTGCCACTCCAAAGAGTCGAACAGAACTCTATGTTGTTCCATTTCACTTTCCAAGTTCTTCCAGTCGCAACTTGGTCACCTTGCCTGCCACCACTGGCAAACTTTCCATCTTATTGATCGCCGCGTTGACTCGCTTCTCGCGCGTCTGGTGGGTGAGCATGATCAGGTCGGTCTGGTCTTCGCCTTCGCCGGGTTCTTTCTGGATCACTGCATCGATCGAAATCTGTTCGTCGGCAAGGATGCGCGTGATGTCGGCCAGCACGCCCGGCTTGTCCTGCACGCGCAGACGCAGGTAGTAGCTGGTGATCACCTCGTCTATCGGCAATATCTTCAGATCGGCCATCGCGTTCGGCTGGAACGCCAGATGCGGCACGCGGTGTTCCGGATCGGCGGTGTGCATGCGCGTCACATCCACCAGATCGGCGATCACCGCGCTGGCGGTGGGTTCTGCCCCTGCGCCCTTGCCGTAATACAGCGTCGCACCCACCGCATCGCCCTGCACCAGCACCGCGTTCATCGCGCCTTCCACGTTGGCGATCAGGCGCTTGGTTGGAATCAGCGTCGGATGCACGCGCAGCTCGACGCCTTCCGGCGTGCGCTTGGTGATGCCCAGCAGTTTGATGCGGTAGCCCAGTTGTTCGGCGTATTTGATGTCGATCGCATCCAGCTTCGAAATCCCTTCGATGTACGCCTTATCGAACTGCATCGGGATGCCGAACGCCAGCGCGGACAGTATCGTGATCTTGTGCGCCGCATCCACGCCTTCGATGTCGAAGGTCGGATCGGCCTCGGCATAACCAAGACGCTGCGCCTCTTTCAGCACGGTGTCGAAGCTCAAGCCCTTGTCGCGCATCTCGGATAGGATAAAATTGGTGGTGCCGTTGATGATGCCGGCGATCCATTCGATGCGGTTCGCGGTCAGGCCTTCGCGCAGCGCCTTGATGATGGGAATGCCGCCCGCCACCGCCGCCTCGAACGCGACCATCACGCCCTTGTCCTGCGCGGCCTTGAATATCTCGTTGCCATGAGTCGCGAGCAAGGCCTTGTTCGCGGTGACGACATGCTTACCGTTCGCGATCGCTTTCAGCACCAGCTCTTTCGCCACGCCATAGCCACCGATCAGCTCGACAACGATGTCAACTTCGGGATCGCTCACCACGGAGAACGCATCATCGGTCAAACGACACGCACCCTTGGTGACTTTTTTCGCCAGCTCCAGATCGCGGTCGGCCACGACAGTGATGCGTATCGGGCGACCGGCGCGACGTGTGATTTCTTCCGCGTTGCGCTGCAACACCGTGAAGGTTCCACCGCCGACCGTGCCTATGCCCAGCAGTCCTACGTTGATTGGTTTCATTTTAAAGTTCCTATTCGTTGTTCGTAGGTCGGGATTCATCCCGACGCTACCCTGTCGGGATGAATCCCGACCTACATGGGTCAATTCGTGCCGTGCTTTTTTCGGTAATTCTCCAGGAACCTGGCGATGCGCGCTATCGCTTCGGTCAGGTCATCGGCATTGGGCAGAAACACCACGCGGATGTGATCGGGGTGTATCCAGTTGAAACCAGTGCCCTGCACCACCAGCACCTTCTCTGTTTCCAGCAATTCAAGAATGAATTTCTGGTCATCCTTGATCGGATAAATCTTCGGGTCGAAGCGTGGGAACAGATACAGCGCGGCTTTCGGCTTGACACAGGTCACGCCGGGAATTTCGGTGAGCAGCTTGTAAGCCAGATCACGCTGCTTGCACAAGCGCCCGGTTGGCGCGACCAGATCGTTGATGCTTTGGTAACCGCCCAGCGCGGTCTGGATCGCGAACTGTCCGGGCACGTTGGAACATAGCCGCATCGAAGCCAGGATGGTCAGGCCGTTGATGTAATCCTGCGCGTGTTTCTTCTCGCCGGACACCACCATCCAGCCGGCGCGGTAACCACAGGCGCGATAATTTTTCGACAACCCGTTCAACGTCACGAACAGCAGGTCATCGGCCATCGAAGCGATCGAAGTATGCGTCGCGCCGTCGTACAACATCTTGTCGTAAATCTCGTCGGCGAAAATAATGAGTTCATGTTCGCGCGCAATCTGCACCACTTCGCGCAGCAACTCATCGGAGTACAGCGCCCCGGTCGGATTGTTCGGATTGATGATGACGATGGCGCGCGTGTTCGGCGTGATCTTGCTGCGCATATTGGCCAGATCCGGCATCCAGCCGGCCTGCTCGTCGCAGATGTAATGGCGCGGCGTGCCACCGGCCAGCGTGACTGCCGCCGTCCACAGCGGATAGTCGGGGGTGGGGATCAACACTTCGTCGCCGGTGTTGAGCAAGCCCTGCATCGCCATCACGATGAGTTCCGACGCGCCGTTGCCGATGTAAATGTCTTCCAGCCCCACACCCATGATCTTCTTGGACTGGCAGTAATGCATGATCGCCTTGCGCGCCGCGAACATGCCTTTGGAATCGGAATAGCCGGACGAATTCGGCAGGTTCAGGATCACATCCTGCTGGATCTCCTCAGGCGCCTCGAAGCCGAACGGCGCGAGATTGCCGATGTTCAGCTTGATGATGCGCTGGCCTTCTTCCTCCATCTGCTTGGCGCGTTCCATCACCGGTCCGCGGATGTCGTAGCACACGTTGGAGAGCTTGGTCGATTTTAAAATTGGTTTCACTTTTTATTTACTCAATTCCGGTTTATTTGCCATTCACTCAATCAGCCCAGCCAATAATGTCGGGCCCAATAAATCGCGCCTAATCTAACACAGCGCGAAAAGGCACAGCGCGAAAACGCGCGATTTTACCTGTCCGGCCCCGCAGCAGCAAATCCGACCATCCGGGCGACAATTTGGCATCGCCGCAAAAGCACACCCGCTTTCAGATAAGTTGCCCCCCTTCCACCGCTGGTTTAACATGCGGCAGCAAGCGCAGATCCAATGTTTTTCACGAAACATCGCCACACCGAATTAACGCTCGCGATTTTTTTGCCCTGACCGGGCAAGCCGCGCTCGCCGACGCTTAGCTCCAAGCTATTTAAACTCGCCAATCAGGTGCACTGAACGCCATGGAAATACGCTTTCGCAAATTACCGATAGGCAAAAAACTGCGGGTGATCAACCTGTTGATCGTCAGCCTGGTCACTTTGCTGACGATATCCAGCATGAGCTTTTTTATGTATGGCTCGTTGCGGCATGACTACCAGAAAAACGCGGCCACCCTATCCGCAATGCTGGCACAAAGCGTAAATTCCGCCTTGCTGTCCAATGACGCTAAAGCAGCCCAGGGCGCACTCGACGGTTTGCGCACGGTCCGCGATGTATTGCACGCTGAAATATACGACCAATCGGGCCATTTGTTCGCCCGCTATGCAAGAGAAAATAATACCTTTAACGCACTCCCCAGCTTCGACCCATCGCAATATGAGAAGACTGCCCACTTCGGCAGTCTGGCGCTGGATAATGTATCGCCTGTCTTGAGCGTATCTCCCGACAAAAAACAAATCGGCACCATAACTATCAGCATGGACCTGGTTGATGCCCATACGCATCTCGTCAACCAGATTGGCGTCCTCCTGCTGGTTGGTCTGCTCAGCTTTATCCTGATCGCCGCCTTACTCACCAAACTGCAAAAAAATATTACGCTGCCGTTACTCTCCCTGACCAAAGCCATGCACAAAGTCAGTAAAGACGGCGATTTCTCGGCGCGTGCGACGCTCGTCAGTCAGGACGAAATCGGGGAGCTGGCCAGCGTATTCAATCAAATGCTTGATGAATTATCAAAGCGCGAAAATTCATTGCATCAAGAACTGAAAGAACGTCGCCTTATCGAAGAGAGGCTTTCTGAAATCGCGCACTTTGACTCTGTCTCCAATCTGCCAAACCGCAACTCATTCAACAGCCAAATCGACAGGGCGCTGATCAACTACAAATATGATCTTGAAAAGTTCGCACTGATGTTCCTGGATCTGGATAACTTCAAATATGTGAACGACACCTTTGGCCATCACGCCGGAGATTTGCTGATAGCGAGAGTTGCCGAACGGCTGCGCGGATCGTTGCGCCAGGAAGATTACATCGCGCGCTTGGGCGGAGATGAGTTCGCGATCATCATGTATGACTTTACCGGCATTTCGCAAATCAGTGCCGTGACCGGAAAAATCCTGGCGGCACTTCAGCAACCGTTCTTTCTCGAAGGTCATGAGGCATTTATCGGCGCATCGATAGGCATCACGATTTGCCCTGACAATGGCGAGGATCGCGAGACTCTGCAACGTCAGGCAGACAGCGCGATGTATCATGCCAAGAGTCTGGGCAAGAACACCTTCCAGTTCTACCAGGCCGATTTGTCTCTCGCCCACAAAAATCGCATCAACATTGAGACGCAATTGCGGCGCTCCCTGGAGCATGACGAAATCGTCGTCTACTATCAGCCTATCGTGGAAATCCCCACCGAAAAAATCGTTGGTTTTGAAGCTTTGGCACGCTGGATAAAACAGGATGGCACGATAGTGCAGCCGGATGATTTCATTCCTTTAGCCGAGGAAACCGGGCTGATTATCGATATCGGCAGCCACCTGATAACTTCATCGGCGGTGCAAACGGCGGCTTGGGTTAATCGCTTCGGCCAGATCTTCACATCAGTCAACTTTTCATCAAGACAATTCAGGCAGGATGACCTCGCAAACGACGTGCTCAAGGCATTGAAAAACGCAGGACTCCAGCCTTGTTATTTTGAAATGGAAATTACCGAATCGATACTGATGAACAACTCCAGCGACAGCATGAATATACTGGGTCTGCTGATCGATCAAGGTATGGGTGTCGCGATAGATGATTTCGGGACGGGTTATTCATCACTCAGTTATCTGACCAGCTTCCCGATCAGTAAAATAAAAATAGACAGAAGCTTCATCGCCAAATTGCCCAACGACAGAAACGCGCTTGCCGTGGTGACTGCGATTATCGGCTTGGCCAAGTCGCTGAATTTGAAAGTTGTGGCGGAAGGCATAGAAACCGTCGAACAATTCGCTTGTCTGGCAAAGCTCGGCTGCCAATATGGGCAGGGACATCTGTTCGGCAACCCGCTGCCCGCCGTTGAGGCAACCAAATTGCTTGAGATGCGCAGTAGCCAATCTGCGCTGTCCAAACAGCACTATCTAGGGAGCCTCTAGCCATTCCGGTTTGACGCGCCTTGCACCCGCCTCTAAACTCATCACCATCTCATGACACGACTCGCGAGGTCATTTTGAAATTGCATCTGGCCAATCCCGGCGAAACAAAACTGTTCACCGCCCACGCCCCGGATCACGTCATGGTCAGCGGCGAGCGCTATGACCATAGCATCGTGGTACTTGCAGAAGCAGTGCGCGACGACTGGGCTGTCGCCAGTTTCGACGAACTGAGCGAAGCGCATTTTGACTACTTCCTCGTGCTCAAACCGGACGTGCTGCTGCTTGGCACCGGCGCGCGGCAACGCTTCCCCCATCCGCGCCTGTATCGCGCACTGACGGATGCGGGTATCGGCGTGGAGTGCATGAATACGCCTGCAGCTTGCCGCACCTACAACATACTGGTGGCAGAGGATCGCAAGGTGGTCGCGGCGATTCTGTTTTGAGAGACAACAACCCCTCCCAGCCTCCCCTTATCAGGGGAGGAGCCAGCGCTCTGCTCTCCCCCTGACAAGGGGGAGTTGGAGGGGGTTGTTCCACCCAATCAATTTATAGAAATAAACATGAGCCAAAGCCTAAACAACGTCATCCAACAAGCCGAGCAAATCATTCTCGGCAAGCCGCAGCAAATTCGTCTCGCACTGACTTGCCTGCTGGCGCGCGGTCATTTGCTCATCGAAGATTTACCCGGAGTCGGCAAGACCACGCTGGCGCAGGTACTTTCGCGCACGCTGGGCTTGCAGTTCCAGCGCATCCAGTTCACCAGCGACCTGCTGCCCGCCGATATTCTGGGTGTGTCGGTGTACCAACGCGACAGCGGCGAATTCAAATTCCATCCCGGGCCGATATTCGCGCAAATGATTTTGGCCGACGAAGTGAACCGCGCCACGCCCAAGGCACAGAGCGCTTTGCTGGAAGCGATGGAAGAGCATCAAGTCACCATTGAAGGCGTAACACGCCCTCTGCCCCCGCCGTTTTTCGTCATCGCCACACAAAACCCGGCACACCAGATCGGCACCTTTCCGCTGCCGGAATCGCAACTGGATCGCTTCCTGATGCGCATCCAGATGGGCTATCCCGATGCGCAGGCGGAACGCGGCTTGCTGTCTGGCGTGGACCGGCGCGAAATCATCGCCAAGCTCAGCCCGCAGATGGAAAGAGTGGAACTGCTCGCGCTGCAAAAACGTGTCAGGGCCGTGTTCGTCTCGCCCGCGCTGCTCGATTACGTGCAAGCCATTCTGCGCCATACACGCGAGGAAGCGCGCTACACGCACGGCCTGTCGCCGCGCGCCGGACTCGCCCTGCTCTCCGCCGCACGCGCGTGGGCTTTGCTGGATGAACGCGACGCCGTGATTCCGGAAGATGTGCAAGCCGTGCTGCCCGGCGTAACCAGCCACCGCTTGCAAGCGGTCGGCGAATACTCAAAGCAAAATAGCGATGTGCTGGCGCGTGAATTGATCGAAGCGGTCGCCATACCCTAACGGGCATGGCAAGTAGCCACCTCTGATAATGAAACTTGCCATGCCCGTTCCCTCTCCTCAATCCTCTGGTGAAACTCCTAGCCATCTGACTAACCCAGCAGAAGACGCTGGGCAAGTCATTGGTTATCCCGCAAGCGGGGAGAGCGACGCGAGGGGGGCGGAGCCAGGCAAACGAATCGCTGCGCGATTTTCACGTTAATAGCTGTGCTCGCTGCGCTCAAACAAAAATTCCGCATCTGGCTGTTCCGCCCCAGGATTGAGCACGGCACAATCACGCTCACGCAACGCCGCATCTTCATCATCCCCACCAAACAAGGTTTCACGCTTGCCTTCGTGCTGGTGCTGATGCTGCTCGGCGACATCAACTACAACTTAAGCCTCGGTTATGTGCTGACCTTTGTGCTGACGATGATGGCGGTGATGTCCATGCTGCACGCTTTTCGCAATCTGGCGCACCTTGAGATCCGCGCCGGGCGTGCCGATGCCGTATTCAGCGGCGAGACTGCGCAATTCATACTGCACTTCAACAATCGCAGCAAGTTGTCGCGTTACCAGCTTTGTCTGGTGAAAACAGGCGAGTCGTTTTGGGCGACCAGCCCGTCGTCCATATCCTTCGACATTCCCGCACGGCAAGATTGCGAAGTTGCATTTCCGTTACCTGCCGTGCAACGCGGCTGGCTGCAAACGGGTAGATTGACGCTGTACACCGAATTCCCGCTTGGCCTGTTTTACTCCTGGTCGTATCTGCATTTCGAGACGCGCTGCCTGGTCTATCCCAAACCCTTGAGCGATGCGCCGCTGCCGTTTGGCAATTCGCCTGATGGCACAGGCAAGCGCAACATCGCCGGGGATGACGACTTCGCCGGACTGCGCAAATACACCGCGGGCGATGCCTTGCCGCGCATCGCATGGAAGGCCTATGCACGCGGGCAGGGCTTGCAGGTGAAGCAATTTTCCACGCCAGTCGGCGAAGAATTGTGGCTGGATTTTTCCGATGCCCCTGATCGCAGCGAAGAAGAAAAATTGGCGCGCATGACCCGCTGGGTGCTGGATGCCGAGGTGCAAGGTTTGCGCTACGGGCTGCGCTTGCCGGATGGAGTGTTGCCCAGCAATAATGGCATCGCGCATCGCGATGAATGTCTGCGCCGCCTCGCGCTGTTCGGTTTGAACAGAGAAAACCCATGAACAAAGCTCTTACTTATGGACTGCTGCTCAGCATCCTGATGGTCATCGCGCCGCACGCCGATCATCTGCCGCTGTGGGTCAGCAGTTTGTGCGCCGGCTTGCTGCTGTGGCGCGCCTATCTCGCCTACACTGGCAACCCGCTGCCGAAACGCTGGCTGTTGATGCTGATCACCGTTGCCAGCATAGGCAGCATCGTGATCAGTTTCCATACCCTGTTTGGTCGCGAAGTCGGCGTCACGCTGTTGATGCTGCTCGCCACGCTCAAGCTCATGGAACTGCGCGCGGCGCGCGATGCGATGGTGCTGATCTATCTCGCCTGCTTCATCATCATCACCAACTTCTTCTACTCGCAGAGCATCCCCACCGCGCTGTACCTGCTCGCCACTTTGATGGTCATCGTGACCGCATGGGTACACCTGCAGGCACAACGCATCACGCTCATGCCGCGATTGCGCATCGCTGCGGTGTTGCTGCTGCAGGCCCTGCCGCTGACGCTGATCCTGTTCATCCTGTTCCCGCGTGTGCAAGGTCCGCTGTGGGGCTTGCCGCAAGATGCTTATGCGAGCAGCGGGCTGGACGACAAAATGTCTCCGGGCAGTTTGAGCCGTTTGAGTTTGTCGGATGCGGTGGCGTTTCGCGTCAGCTACCCGGACAAGATACCGCGCCGTGACCAGATGTATTGGCGCGGACCGGTGTTGTGGGATTTTGACGGACGCACCTGGACACAGGGCAGAACCTTGCTCACCACCACCCCGAACTTCACCGAACTCGATCAGGCGATCGATTATGTTGTCACATTGGAACCGCACAACAAAACATGGCTGTTCGCACTCGACATGCCGGGCAAGATCTCACGGCCAGCCACCCTCAGTTACGATTTTCAGTTATTGAACAAAGAGCCGGTCAATGCTCGACTGCGCTATACGGCGCGTTCGAATCTGGTTTATCACGCCAACCTGCAAGAAGCAGTGCGGCAAATCCAGCGCGCCTTGCAATTGCCAAAACAGCTCAATCCGCGCGCGCAACAGCTTGCCGCCGAATGGCGCGCCAGCAACAAAGATGATACTGCCATCGTCAACACCGCCCTGACCTATTTCAACAAACAAGCCTTCGTATATACGCTCGAACCACCCCTGCTCGGCATCAACGGTATTGATGATTTTCTGTTCACCACCAAACAGGGATTCTGCGAACACTACGCTGCGGCCTTCGTATTCCTGATGCGTGCCGCAAACGTCCCGGCGCGCGTGGTGACCGGGTACCTGGGCGGCGAATTCAACGACATCGGCAACTACTACATCGTGCGCCAATCCGATGCCCACGCCTGGGCGGAAGTGTGGCTGGCTGGACAAGGCTGGGTACGCGTCGATCCGACCGCCGCAATCGTCCCGGAACGCGTGCAGCGCGGTTTATCTGCCGCCTTGTCTGACAATGCGGCCTTGCCGTTCATGGCGCGCAATCCGCCACAGTGGCTGCGTGACCTGCGCTTGAATCTGGACACGCTCGCCAACCAGTGGAACCAATGGGTATTGGGCTACGACACCGAACGCCAATTCGCTTTCCTGACCCGCCTCGGCATGGAATCCATCACCTGGCAAAAAATCGCCCTGAACATGGTGGCGGGCGTGGGACTGGTGATCGCGCTATTTGCCCTGTTCATGTTGCGCCATCTGTTCGCGCGCCAATCGGATAAAGTGCAGGCCGCATGGCTCAAGCTATGCCGAAAATTAGCCAAAACCGGACTGCCGCGCGCCGCACACGAAGGCGCGCAAGACTACGCCACCCGCATCGCTGCGGCTCGCCCGGAACTCGCCGATGCCCTTCGCGACCTCGCTGCACGCTATAGCGATTTGCGCTACGGTGCGGTTCAAGACGAGCACACGCAACGTGAATTCATCCGTCTCATTGCAAAATTTCCGTCATTCCGGCGGAGAGTTCGTAACTCGTAGGATGGGTGGAGCGCAGCGATACCCATCAATTTGTTATCGTGGAGTGATGGGTATCGCTGCGCTCCACCCATCCTACCGCGCTATAATCCGCGCCAATCAATCTACCCAAACCGATATGCTTATCACCCGCCGCCTGGAATTCGATGCCGGACATCGCATCCCCAACCACAACAGCCAGTGCAAACACCTGCACGGCCATCGCTACGCGATTGAAATCACTCTGTCCGGAGACGTCATCACCAACGAGGGACTATCAGAACAAGGCATGGTGATGGACTTCACCGATGTCAAACGCATCGCCAAGGAAAAGCTGGTGGACGCGTGGGATCACGCCTTCCTTGTGTATCGCGGCGACAAGCCGGTGTGCGATTTTCTGGCGAGCTTGCCGAATCACAAGACCGTCATACTCAACGTCGTACCGACCGCAGAAAATCTCGCCCAAGCCGCCTTCGACATCCTCGATCCGGCCTATCAGGACACCTACGGCAACCACCTGCGCATCGAGCGAGTGCGCCTCTATGAAACCCCCAACAACTGGGCAGACTGCGTGAGAGGCTGATTGCTTCTGGACATGACGGGCGGCTTAGTTCAAAATGCGCGGCCTCAAAGGGCTGGCAGCACTAGTCAAGGCACGAAAAAAGCCAAATCTGCCGCCCGAGTGCGAAGTAACAACAATTTAGGAAGCGTGGCCGAGCGGTTGAAGGCACTAGTCTTGAAAACTAGCGAGGATGAAAGTCCTCCGTGAGTTCGAATCTCACCGCTTCCGCCAGATTAGCATCCTGAATCGCCTAACAAAAACCTGAAGTGCAAGAAAATCCGTGGCTCTTACAGGATTAATAGTCCAAGATGGTGCGCCAACAGGTATAAAAGCAACCTCTGCCGCCAACGACAACTTGGAGCTACGCATGCGACATGGACTAACAACTCGACTAGGCTTCTTTGCCGCCAGCCTGGTATTTGCAACCACCGTCTGGGCGAGCGACACCCGACTTTGGGCAGAAGGAAACGATTATGTTCAGCTGGAAGCGGTCAGCGCAGCCAACCAGCATCCGGTCGTCTTCAGCGCAGAACAACTCACCACGCTACTCGGCCACTTCTACAAGCATAAGGGCAACAAGGAACCTGTGCCCTATTTCAGTCAGGATGAAATCAGCCGCATCGCCCCCGAATTGGTTCGTCTCTTCGCCAAGGCCAAGCTTGGCGAGGATATCGATTTCGGCACATCGTTCCGTGCCGGCGGTTTCTTTCTTGTGCCACGTACGCTCAACGCCGGCCGCCTGTTCGTCGTCAACGGCCAGTTGAATCTGCTCGTCGGCATGTGTAACGCAGAGCAGGACGTGGCCTACCAACAGACATTCGGCAAGTATCGCGAGCTGGATCACGGCAGCCGGATCAAGCCGGCCGACAAGCTCGGCTGCGAGTTGCTGGCAGGGAATGACATGGAGCGAGTCAACAACCGCACCGACTGGGTTCGGCTCAACATCAATGCGGCACTGACTACGAAGGCGGTACCGATGTTCTTTCCCGCCACGAAGGCACTGACTTTCGGCGCGACGGCATCACCGGACCAAGCGACAAAACCTGCGCCAGCCACCCAACCCGCTGAGCCTGCAAGCGGGGCGGAGGAGAGGCTGATAACGCTCAAGCGCCTTCACGACAATGGGCTGATAACCGATCCCGAGTTCGAACAAAAACGCGCAGAGGTCATGAAAGGACTATAAAGGCTGACGGTCAGGGCACACTGATACCGGCCTGCAAGACGAGGCCGGTTAATGCGGCGAGGTTGATGTTCGCATTGCCGCTCAAATCAACCGTTATCGGTTGACCAGCAGCGCATGAGCTGGGATTGCCCAAACTGACGCCGCCGCTAAGAATGTTGCAATACTTTCCCGGCGCGAGCCCCGTAACAAAATTATTCGATAAAGATACAGTTTCACGGTTGATTACAACAAAGCCCTTTCCATCGCGCGAAAAAGCGATCGCATTCGCGCCGTTATCCCACCAATTCGTTTGCGGCGTCCCGGCTACGGCGCGGCGAAAGGCAATCATGTTGGCGATGACCTGATCGCGGTGTTCGCACACCCACTGGGGAATGGCCGCAACTTCAAGGCTTGCGGCGCAACCTGGCCCAGTTGCAGGCGGCCCGGCATCAATACCTGCCTGGGTAGTTCGATCAAAGGCGTAACTCGACATGACAGAGGGATAACCATAGGGCTGCGCCAGCATCCAGATATTCGCCAGCCGGTAGATCGCCCCGTCACGATAGGAGATGCCACCGGAGCGCTGAGTATCATGGTTCTCCAGGAAGACCACGGCCTTGTCGGAGGGCATGATGCCCCACGCGGATTCGGAGAACTGATTTCCCGGCGAACCGTTTGGATTGAGCTGAGCCAGGTATTGCCCGCCAGTGCCAAGGAACTTGTCGCCGACGCCACGGAATTTGAATTCAGTGATATCCGCCGCACCGCCCGAGCTATAGCCCAGCCCAAAGTAGTCATGCGCCTTGACCGCCTCGCCGCCATAGTCGATCACCTCGGCAAAGTAATACGGCAAGGGTGCCAGCGTTTGATTGACCTTGGTTAGTATGCCATTCAATTCCACCGGCTGGATATGCTTGGCCGCATCGATCCGGAACCCAGCCACACCGAGCCGCGCCAAGCCCACCAGATAATCGGCAATCTTCTGTTGCACCGAGGCAGAGCCGGTGTTGAGGTCTGCCAACCCAACCAACTCGCAGTCCTGTACATTGGCAGCACTCTGGTAATTGTTTACCGAACACGGACTGTGAAAATCGCTTTGCGTCATATAGAGATTGGGATAATGGTACTTGCTATAGAAAGTGTTATTACTACCGGTGCCGGAGCCTGCGGTCATATGGTTGATGACAGCATCGACGTAGATGTCGACACCGGCGGCTTTGCAGCGGTTCACCATATCTATGAATTCGGCTCTGGTTCCGGAGCGGCTCTGGTCTATGCTGTAGCTGACGGGCTGATATCGCGTCCACCACTGCGAACCCAGAATATCTTCCTGCGGTGGTGAAACCTGTGCGGCTTTGAAGCCCTTCGGCCCGAGCTGGGTTTCGCATTCGTTGGCAACGTCGTTCCATGACCACTCAAAGAGGTGAACGAACACGTCTCCTGCCGCCGCATGGCCGCTAGCACGATAGGTTGCATCAAGCACCGGCCGGCTGGTTGCCAGCCCACCACCTCCACCGCCACTGCAAGCGGTCAAACCAAGGCAGGCGACACATGCCACTATCAGGAAACGTTTTAACAGAATGAGTGTTCGCATTGTTTTTTCTCCTCCACTCTACCGTTTACTCGGGAAAGCAAATTAAGACATCAAGGAATCGGGTAGCCCATCGCGTCTTCGAGCAACTCAAACCACAACTGACGATCGAGCACAATATTCTGAGCATCCACCAACTCCCGGATGTGCGGCAGTTTGCCTGAGCCTATCACCGGGCAGATACGGGCAGGATGGCGCAACAGCCAGGCGATAGCCAATTGCTCACGTGTCACACCCAATTCATGCCCCAGGCGAGACAAGGTACGGCTCAGGGACGTTTCTTCATGCTGTTGAGACAATCGCCCACCCGCAAGCGGCGACCAGGCTTGAGGCGTCACTCTCAACCTTTGACACTGATCCAGTGTGCCATCGAACAAACTATCCAGATGCAAAAGCGAGACTTCGACCTGATTGATCTGCAGCGGCTCGCCCAGGCGGCTTTGCAGCAATTCGAGTTGATGTGGCAGAAAGTTGGACACGCCAAATCCCTCCACTTTGCCAGCGCGTTTGAGTCGATCAAACGCATCGGCGATCTCATCCGCATTCATCAGCGGATCCGGGCGATGGATCAACAAGAGATCAAGCTTTTCGACGCCCAGACAAGCCAACGAATTTTCTACCGAAGCGATAATGTGCTCACCACTGGTGTTGTAGTGTTTGACACGATGCGCGGGTCGAGCCGGTGTCACGAGAGCGATTCCGCATTTGCTGATCAGCTTGATTCGTGATTTAAGCGCGGGATTGGCTTGCAGCGCCGCGCCAAACATCGACTCACATTGATAGTCGAAATAGATGTCGGCCACATCAAACGTGTCGATGCCGAGATCGAGGCAAGCGCTGACCAGACCGGCCACTTGCTCCGCACTCATGTCCCATTGACCGATACGCCAAAGGCCCAGAATCAAGCGTGAGTTGGCAGTACTCATGCTCTACTCGTTTGGTGGATCACGCTGGCTGGAACAATCAATTCATTACCTCCAGCAAGACTGTACCTTGGGCGACGAGGCTCACCACACCGGCAGCCACCTTGACATCAATCCCGCTATAGGCGTCGCGTAGCATCTCACCATCCTTGAATACTCCCGCCACCGGGATGGTGACCGCACCGCTGGCCTTGGGCACGGCCACCACCCTGTCAGCGCCCCAGACGCGACTAAACGTATAAGGAGCGTCGCCGAGCTTTTGGTGCGCACCCCGCGCCAACGCCACATGGCGAATGCGGAACTGACCAAGCTTTTGCCAGTGGGCCAGCACCACAGCATCGGCGTTGGACCAGTTCATGTCGGAGCGGGTAGCTTGCTGCGGATCACCCGAAGTTGCCGGCCCTGCAGGTCTGGCTGTTTCGTCGCCATAGAAAATTTGCACGCCACCAGGGGCAAGCAGCAGCGCGCTACCGGCATCGATCAGTCGATCGCGCGGATACAGTTTCGTGTCATGCGAGGAAAGGTAGGACAAGACATCAAAGGACTTGCCATTGCCTCGGCCGGCGGTGAGCCGGTCGGCGTAATCCGCATAAAGCTGATCCAGTGCTGCCGAATCCTCCAGCTTCTGATCCTGAAAATCGAAGTTCAGCAAGCTGTCAAAACCGTTATCGAAGTAGGCATCGCGCTCTACGCCATGCGGAAATACCTCGCCGACCATCCAGAACGGAGCATCGTCGATCTTCTTGGCCGGATTTCTGGCTTTCCAATCGGCGAGCGCCGCTGTACCTGCTTTCTTGAGCTCAAGCCACGCGGGCAGTTCGACATGTTTGGCGGTATCGCAACGAAAGCCGTCGATTCCGTAATCGCGCACCCAGTCGGTCAGCCACTTGACCAGATAGCCGCGCACGGTGGTATCGGGCAGATCGGCGGCAGCCGTGTCCTTCTTGCGCTCTTTCAAAAAGAACGGAAGCTTGACCGGCTCGGTACTCTCGGTGCGGAAGTCCGGCAGATAAGCCAACTGCCTGGTCAAGTCATCGCCGCCACCCTCGGGGTAGCCGGGCAAGCCGGCGCGCACCCAGGCTCCTCCCCACCATTTTCCAAAGTCATAATTGTTGTAATCAATCTGGTTGTGATAATTCTTGATCGTATAGTTTTCCCATCCCTTCCAAAGCAATTCGGGCAAATACTCCGACAGCGTCTGGATGTCGGCATAACCGGGATGATTCATCACAATATCAAACAAGACCCGGATGCCCTGCGCGTGGGCGGAATCAACGAAGTCGCGCAGCTCTTCCGGGGTGCCCATATTCTGGTCAAGCCTGGTGTAATCGAGGGCGTAGTAGCCGTGATAGGCATAGTGCTTGAATTCAGCGTTGCCGCCCTGCACCCAGCCGTGTATTTGCTCGTAGGGGGCGGTAATCCATATAGCGTTCACTCCCAGTTGCTTGAAGTAACCGGTTTTTAATTTGTCAGTCAAACCCGCCAGATCACCACCGTGGAAGGTGCCGATTTCTTGTTTGCCGTCCTTCTCACGACCATAACTTTGGTCATTCGCAGGATTTCCGTTGTAGAAACGGTCGGTCATTGCAAAATAAATAATGGGGTTGTCAACAAAGCTGGATACAGTCGGTGTTACTGGTTTTCCCTGCGAAGAAACAGACGCAGTCGGCAACGTCGTTGCACAAGCTGCCAAGAGAGTTGCCAGCAAGCCAAGACAAGTAAAACGCAGCGGATTCACCATGGGATGGAATACCAATTAATTATCAGCAAATAGAAACGCCCAGCATGAGCTGGGCGCAATAATTATTGCTGACTACTTCGCTGAACTGGCCTTTGTCGCTTCTTCTTTGCTCCTGTAGATTGCCGGGCTTCCTGCGTTGATCCAGACCTCGGCACCTTTATTTGCATCGTAGCTCATATCCGTTCCACCTTGCTCCTTGGTATCGCCCTTGTGAATGATGTAGTTCACGACCTTGGTCTCGCCAAATTTACTCAGCGGAAAGTGCCAATACACGCCGAAGCTATCACAGCCAGTGGGCATGCGCGGAATGAACCAGTTGGTAATGCCGATGTTGGGTGATTTCCATAGATGCACGCCCCAATCGTCATACTTGCCGTCCGGACGGTTGTAATGGATGCCCGCCTGACCGTCGGGAAGCGGCACGTCTTTACAATCGGCAGCAACGGCAGAAAAGCTGGTAACGGTGAAGGCTACAACCATTGCAGTCTTGATGAAATCAATCTTGTTCAACATGTGATTCTCCTTGGTTGAGGTTGGTACTTCTTCAAAATGGATCGCGCTCCATAGCCTGCAGCACAGCCAAAGGCGCTAACCCTTTACTCCACCGGTGGTGAGACCGGAAATCATCCACTTCTGGGCGAACAGGAAAACTACGGTAATCGGCAAACCCGACAAAATCGCCGCAGCAGCAAAATCTCCCCACAGATATTTTTGCGGATAGAGATAATTCTTTACACCAACTGCCAGTGTGAGATTGTCCGTGCTTTTCAAGAGTATCGACGCAACCGGATACTCATTGATTGCGCCAATAAATGCCAACAAAAACACCACCATCAAAATCGGCACTATGATAGGCAACAGCACATAACGAAACGCCTGGAATGCCGTTGCACCATCCACTTTGGCAGCTTCTTCAATTTCAACCGGAACAGTTTCAAAATATCCCTTGATGAGCCAGATATAGACGGCAATTCCTCCGGTATAGGCCAAAATCAGGCCACCATGGCTTTCAATTCCCAGCCAGGGCACATAATTTCCGATCCGGTCAAAAATTGTGTAAATTGCAACAAGTGCAAGCACGCTCGGGAACATCTGCAAAAGCAAAAGTCCGTTCAGCATGTAGTTTTTGAACAGGAACTTCATGCGGGCAAAGGCATATGCGCATGTGGTCGATAACACCACGAGAATCAATGCCGAAAGCGAAGCGACTTTCACCGAATTCCATAACCAGAGCAAGACCGGAAACTGCGGCTCCAACAATGCCCCGTCTGCCCCTTGATAGGAAAATCCAAATGCCAACGCCCAATGCTCCAAGGTAAAGGTGTGTGGAATAATGCTGCCAGTCGCAAAGTTGCCTGGCCTGATGCTGATCGAAAAAATCATCACTAATGGAAACATGATCAGGCAAATAAAACCGATGATCGCAATATGAGCGAGCACTACCCTCCAACGATGCGATTTATCAAGCACAATAGCCATGTAACCTCTCCTTATGTGGCACCTTCAAAAATCCGGGCTTCATTTCATCAACGTGCTTGCTGCGCGTTGACCTTGGTCAACCGCATATTGATCAATGACAGAACTGCCACCATCAAAAACAGTACGGTAGAAATCGCCGCAGCAAGGCCGAAATTTGCCCCCGAGTCTTCGAAGGCGATCCGGTAGGTAAACGACACCAGCAAATCCGTTGAACCCGCCGGCACTTTTGTATCCAGGAAATCAGGGCGTCCACCGGTCAGCAGTATTATCAACATCACGTTATTGAAGTTGAAAGCAAAACTGGAGATCAGCAATGGCATAAGCGGTTTGGCAATGAGCGGCAGGGTTATCTTGAAAAAATTGGTAAAGGGTCCAGCACCCGCAATCGCAGAGGCTTCATAGAGATCAGACGGGATGGCCTTGATCAGCCCCATAGATACCACCATCATGTAGGGAAAGCCCAACCACGTGTTCACGATAAGCAACATGGATTTCGCCAGAATCGGCGTGGAAAACCACGATGGGTGCAGGCCGAACAGCATCTCCAGTATCTGATTGATTTCACCGGTATTCTGATTGAACAAACCCTTGAATATCAGAATGGAAATAAACGCTGGTACCGTATAGGGGATAAAGAACATCGTCTGGTAGAAAGCACGGCCTCGCAATGCTTCCCATTCCATCAGTACCGCCAGAACAATACCAACACTGAACGCAAAAAGTACGGTCAGCCCGGCGAAGGTAACCGTCCACACAAAAATCCGAAAAAATGGCTGACTGAAGGACGCATCGGAAAATATCTTGGTGTATTGCGACCATCCCACCTGTGTCGTAAATCCGGGAGTCAACTGCTCACCTGACGACGTTTCGAAATAGCCGGTTTTCTTATTGGCGGTTAACACCGAATTATCCTGTTGGTTGGTCAGCGACCCGTCAGCATTCGCTTTATAGAGTTTGCTGACAGCACCATACTGGCGCAAACCGGTCACACTCAATAGATGTCCATTCGGCAACTGGAAGGACACCAATTTGAGATTCGGCAGATAACTGATAAGTACTTTCGTGTCGACAGGCTCGGCAAGAGGCGCATCGCCGGCAACTGGGGCGTTGGCTTCGACAATAATCGGTCCCTTATATAGTGCCAAGGGAGGGCTGACAAACACGTCGCCCTGCTCGTCCTCTAATCTGACGCGAAAAGCGTGACCATCGCGATGCAGGGTGAAAGCATAACTTTGCCCCCCTTCGACCATATAGGTCTGCCCAAGAAAGTACTCAGTTGCACGTTCGAAGGTCAGCAGGTTCCTTGAACTGTAATTGGTAAAACTGATGGCAAAGGTATACACGATCGGAAACACGACAAACACCAGTGTCGCCATAAGCCCTGGAAATAAATAGCGATATGAATATGCGCGGGAGGATGTATAGACAAACACGCCGAATGCCAATACGGCGAGGCAAACCAGCGCCAGAATGAACTGGCCCGCCATGTAGACTTTGGCCACTACGTATAAGCCAAATATCACGACTACGGCAGAGACAAGTTGCTGGCCAATTTTTTCCAAACTGCGACTCATACTTCCTTTCACCCTTTGTGAACTTGTCACCGGCTCGGAAAAATCGACTATTCGAAGATGTCAGGATAATCGATTCGTCCGAGCCTTCCCGCTAGGGACGACTCCAATGAGGGCGGCGGATGACAATCCGCCGCCCTCAAGCTTACTTGGTGGTCATGCGCTTTGCTGCGTTATCCAAAGCCTCTTTAGGCGTTTGACGACCGTTGGCGAGATTACCCAAGGCCGGTGCCATAGACGACCAAAAACGCCCCATCTCAGGATTGTTCGGCATCGGGTGGCCGGCAGCAGCCGATTCCATGGTTGCCTTGATGGCGGGATCGTTCTTAAGTTTTTCAAAGTAAGCCTTGTTGGCTGGCACACCCAATGGCGTGGCGGCATTCATCGCCTCCAGGCCTGGTAAGGTCAGCAAGTTCTTTTCCAGGAATTCAACCGCCAATTCCTTGTTTACGCTGGAATGGTTGATCATGCAACCCAGGACACCGATGAATGGAGCTGCCGGCTTGCCTGCCACGGAGGGAATCGGTGCGACCCCAAAGTTGATCTTCGACTTCTTGAGGTTGTCCCATGCCCAAGGGCCGTTGATCATCATGGCGACGTTGCCGCTATTCACCCCAGCCTCAGTATCAGAACCGGATGTATCCTCGGGAACGATGCCTTCCTTGACAAATTTAGCCAGCAGTTCAGCGCCCTTGATGGCGCCTGCATTGTTCACGCCAGAATCGGTTGCATCATACGAACCATCCGGCTTCTGCTTGTATGGGTAACCGCCATTTGCTGCCAGCAGCGGCCAGGTGAAGTAGGTGTTCTGGTACTCCCAAAGAATGGCGCTTTTGCCCCGTGCCTTGAGCTTTTTATCCAGCGCCGGAATTTCTTCCATGGTCTTGGGTGGCTTGGGGACCAAGTCCTTGTTGTAGATCAGCGCGATGGCTTCGATTGAAATCGGGTAAGCCCAAATTTGGCCATTCATGGTGAAGGCCTTCCATGCCATCGGATCGATCTCGTCCTGGAATTTCTTGGACGGCTTGACAGGGTCAATCAGACCCGCGGCGATCCATTCGCCGGCACGATCATGGGGCCAACACCAAATATCGGGGCCTTTGCCGGCTGCGGCGGCTTGCTGAAATTTTCCGGGGGCATCTTCGGGGTGCTCAACAATCACCGGCACGCCGGTCTTCTTGGTGAATTCATCGCCGACCTTTTGAATACCTGCGTATCCCTTGTCGGCATTGATCCAGAGCGAGAGTTTGCCCGGCTCTGAGGCATGAGCTGTGCAAAAGACTGTGGCCAATGCAAGCGCTACGATTTTTTTGTTCGAAGTCATGATTATTCCCTTCAGTGAGTGATTTTCAAATACTGTCGTACTGCTTGTTAATACCTTATTGCAGGAACTACACGGTTCTAACCCGCCGGAATGCCGCCCCGGCTTCATTAAACAGGTAGCACCGGCCTGGCGGCAGATGCACGCTGATTTT
>PLBS01000092.1 GCA_003134595.1 Gallionella sp.
TTGGCTGTGGATGCGCCGGGCGTGATGCGGGAACCGCTGTCTTTCGCTACCTTGACCGGCCAGGCTGGTTGGCAGCGGGAACGCGGGGAATTGTCGATCGATGTCGATAACCTCGCATTCGCCAACGATGATTTGGCTGGCAATGTGTATGGCGGTTATCACACGCTGGCCGGCACCTTTGGTGTTCTGGATTTGACGGCCAGATTGACGCGTGGCGATATCAGACGCGCTGCCCGTTACACCCCGCTGATCGCGCTGAACAAGGAAGGCAACGACTGGCTGAACGGCGCGCTGCTGGCGGGACACACCGAAGATTTTCGTCTCCGTATCAAGGGAAATCTGAGCGACTTTCCGCTGGACGGTACCAAAGACACACTATTTGAAATCGGCGGACATGCGCAGGACGCGGTGCTGGAATTCGATAAACATTGGCCGCGCATCGAAAACATCAACGGTGAATTATTGATACGCGGTAACAGACTGGAAGTGAAGTCACCATCAGCGACCATACTCCACTCGCGCTTGCAGAACGTCACAGTCACCTTGCCGAACATGCTGAGCAAGGACTTGTCGCTGGAAATAAAGGGCGAGGCTGCTGCTGCGAGCAATTCATTGTTGGAATTCGTGCAGAAGAGTCCGGTGCGCGGTTACATAGACGGTTTCACCGACGGTATCAGTGCCAGCGGCAACGGGCATCTGGATTTGTCCATGCGTATCCCGCTGCTGGGCGACCTGCCGGTAAAAGTGTCCGGAACGATTAAAGTGCAAGATAACGATATTGATCTGGGCGAAGGCGTGCCGTTGTTGCGCAACACGCACGGTACTTTGTCGTTCACTGAATCGGATATGCAAGCCAACGGCGTATCGGCAGAAATACTGGGTGGAACGGCCAGTATCAATGTGCAGACCGCCGAGGGCGGTGCGGTGCATGCCACCCTTAAAGGGCGCATCAACGCCGATGTTTTGCGCAACATCGAGCCCCATCCGCTGTTGAATTATTTGCATGGCAATGCGGCCTGGGATGCCGATATCAGCGTGGTTAAAAAATCCGCAAAGATCATCATCAATTCCAATTTGCAGGGGATCAGCTCCAGTTTGCCGCA
Organism: Gallionella sp.; assembly: GCA_003134595.1. Classification (GTDB taxonomy): domain Bacteria; phylum Pseudomonadota; class Gammaproteobacteria; order Burkholderiales; family Gallionellaceae; genus Gallionella. Next base: position 1,104 of record PLBS01000092.1, read on the forward strand.
ACCCTTCTCCAAACGCGCCGACGAGGTGATGACGTTGCACGTGGAAAAGAACCCTGTCCTGAACCCTTCGACTTCGTTCAGGACAGGCTTGTCGAAGCGGCCTGTCCAAGGCAAAGCCTGTCCCGAGCCTTGTCCCAAGGTGGAAGGCTCTGTCGCCAAGGGGCAGGATGTGATTACCGCTCAACTGGACAATCTACTCAGTGTGCGACTGGCGCGCCGCGACGAAAGCGGTGCGATGGTCATCAAGCGCGGCACGGTCAATTTTGGTGCCCAGGACAAGTCGCTGGAATCAAAAAGGGTGCAGGGATTATCACGAGGCAAGGACGGCGTGTGGTTGATCGGCAGCTTGCACATATTGTCGATACAAGGCTGGGAGGGTTTGGCAGGCGGCGCGGGGGAAGCGGGTGCTGGAATATCAGGTTCGGCATTGCCAATCGCCGGAGTAAATCTGCGCATCGAAAAATTAACCGGTTATGGGCAGAGTGTCAGCGCGTTGCATATCGTTGGCGCCAAGCGTGGCGACGGATTGGCTGCGCAGCTGTCCAGTAGCGCGCTGAACGGCGAAGTGGTATGGGAGCCGCACGGATATGAAACGGGCAGCCTGTTCCGCGCGCATTTAACTAATCTGCAATGGTTGAGTGACAAACAACCTTTGCCGTCGGCTGAACCCGTCAAACCCGCGCTGCCAGACAAAACCGAACACGCTGTCATGACGCCGCCGTCGCACCTGCACCCCGGCAATCTGCCCGCACTGGATATCTCGATTGAGAACCTGCAACTAATAGGCAAACAAATCGGGCGCTTCGAGCTGGTTGGACACCCGGATGGCAAGGACTGGCGGTTGCGCCGTCTGAACATCACCAACCCGGACGGTAGCTTGGCGGGAGATGGAGTCTGGAGGGATGCGGAAGGAAAGCTGCAAACACAGGTCAATCTGGTGCTGGATATCAGCGATGCGGGAAAGATTCTGGGGCGTTCCGGCTATCCCAATACCGTCAAGGGCGGCAGTGGCAGGCTGGTGGCTAATTTGTCATGGGCCGGCACGCCGGACGAATTCAGTTATGCTACTTTGAACGGCACGCTCAAGCTGGATACCAGCAAAGGGCGGTTCCTGAAAATGGGTTCGGGTGCCGGCAAATTGCTCAGTGTGCTCAGCCTGCAAGACTTGCCAAAGCATATCGCCCTGGGTTTTACTGACGTGTTCAGCGAGGGCTTTCAGTTCGACAACATCAACGGCAATGCCGCAATCAAAGACGGCGTGATCGAGACCCAGGATTTTCACCTCGATGGCTCGTCTGCCAAAGTGACCATAAAAGGCAATGTTGATTTGAATAATGAAACACAGAATTTGCGCGTGCGGGTATTGCCGACACTGGGAAACAGCGTATCGCTGATCGGCGCGTTTGCTATCAGCCCGGCGGTTGGTATCGGAACGCTCATCGTCAACAAGGTATTAGGCAATCCGCTCGATAAGTTGGTGTCATTTGAATACAATGTCAGCGGAACATGGAGCGACCCCAACGTGGTCAAGATTGGCGGAGGCCAAGCAAAAGAAATTAACCCGAGCGAACAGGAAAGAAAATAATGTCAGCAGGTGATTCAACACAACAACGTATTGCCGCGCAGGTCAACGCCTTCAAGGTGGCCGCCATTCAGATGGCTTCCGGTCCGAATGTCGCGGGCAATTTGAGCGAAGCGCGGCGCCTCATCGCCAAAGCCGCTGAACAAGGCGCGCGGCTGGTGGTGCTGCCGGAATTTTTCGCCATCATGGGCATGACCGATCAAGACAAGGTCACGGTGCGCGAGCAGCTGGGACAAGGGCCTATCCAATCGTTCCTCAGCGAAACCGCCCGCCAATACAAAATCTGGCTGGTGGGCGGCTCAATCCCGCTGGCGGCCAGCACACCGGACAAGGTCAGGAATACTTGCATGGTGTTCGATGAACAGGGTGAGCAGGTGGCACGCTATGACAAGATACATTTGTTCAACCTGGAGCTGGGCAACGAAAATTATCACGAAGCGAAAACGATAGAGCCGGGCGATCAAGTGGTGGTGATAGACAGCCCGTTCGGGCGTATCGGCCTGGCGGTGTGCTATGACCTGCGCTTTCCCGAGTTATTTCGCTCGATGAAAAATGTGGACATCATCGTGCTGCCTTCCGCGTTCACCGAGACTACCGGCAAGATGCACTGGGAAGTGCTGGTGCGCGCGCGCGCCATTGAAAATCTGGCTTATGTGATCGCCGCTGCGCAGGGTGGCTATCACGTCAACGGGCGCGAGACGCACGGCAACAGCATGATCGTCGACCCGTGGGGGCGCGTATTGGATCGTTTGCCGCGCGGCTCCGGCGTGGTGATCGCCGATGTGAACCCATCCTATCAGGCTAGTTTGCGCACCAGCCTGCCCGCGCTGACGCATCGCATTTTATTTAGCTGCCAATAATGAAAACACTACAACAAAATTCCTCTTTCGACACGCTGTTCGGCACCGCGCAACAAGCGCTGCTCGCACCTTATTCGATTGAGGCGGGTCATATCGAACAAGTGTTCGCCAGCATGATGGCGCACCGGCTTGATTACGCCGATTTGTATTTCCAATACAGCCGCGCCGAAAGCTGGTCGCTGGAAGAAGGCATCGTCAAATCCGGCAGTTTCAATATTGATCAGGGCGTCGGCGTGCGTGCGGTAAGCGGCGAAAAAACCGCTTTCGCCTATTCCGATGACATCAGCCTGAATGCCTTGGACAGCGCGGCGCAGGCGACGCGCGCGATTGCACGGCAGGGCGGCACACAGAGTGTGGCCATTATTCCTCTTGGGCTGCATCACGGTTCGCGGCGCGAAATCTATCTGCCGCATGATCCGATTGCCAGCCTCAAGGATGCGGAAAAAGTCGCATTGCTGGAACGTCTCGAAGGCTATGCGCGCGCGCTTGATCCGCGCGTGGTGCAGGTGATGGCAGGACTGGCCGGCGAATACGAAGTGGTGATGGTGGCGCGCAGCGACGGCCTGATGAACGCCGACATCCGCCCGCTGGTGCGGCTGTCGGTAACGGTCATCATCGAAAGCAACGGCAAGCGCGAACAGGGTTCGGCGGGCGGCGGCGGACGCTTCGATTACGCTTATTTCGACGATGAAATGTTGCGCCGTTATGCCGCGCAAGCCGTGCATCAGGCGGCGACCAATCTGGATGCCGCACCTGCCCCGGCGGGCAACATGACCGTGGTGCTGGGCAATGGTTGGCCGGGTATCCTGCTGCATGAAGCCATCGGCCACGGCCTGGAAGGCGACTTCAACCGCAAAGGCAGCTCGGCGTTCTCCGGACGGGTCGGCGAGCGCGTCGCGGCGGAAGGCGTGACCGTGGTGGATGACGGCACGCTGGCAAGACGGCGCGGCTCGTTGCAGATGGACGACGAAGGCAATGCCACACAACGCACCACGCTGATCGAGAACGGCATATTGCGCGGTTATTTGCAGGATACCCTCAACGCGCGGCTGATGGGTGTGCCGGTAACAGGTAACGCGCGCCGCGAATCCTACGCGCATCTGCCGATCCCGCGCATGACCAACACCTACATGCTCAACGGCAATAAAGACCCGAAAGAAATCATTGCCTCGGTCAAATACGGCCTGTACGCGGTAAATTTCGGCGGCGGTCAAGTGGACATTACCAACGGCAAATTCGTGTTCTCCACCGCCGAAGCCTACATGATCGAGGACGGCAAAATCACCCATCCGGTAAAAGGTGCAACCCTGATCGGCAACGGCCCCGACGTGCTGACACGCATCTCCATGATCGGCAACGACATGGCACTCGATCCCGGTGTCGGCACTTGCGGCAAGGAAGGGCAGAGCGTACCGGTCGGCGTGGGGCAACCGACGGTGAGGATCGATGGGCTGACGGTGGGCGGGACGGCCTGATGTTTTATGTTGACCTCTTTTCCGCGCTTGCCCGCCACAAGGTGGACTACCTGCTGATTGGAGGTCTGGCTGTGTCGTTGCACGGTGTGGAACGTGCAACGATGGATGTGGACATCACCGTCGCCATGAACCCGGATAACCTGACATCCTTGATCGAGGCAGCCAAGGAACTCAAGCTTTCTCCCGTGTTGCCCGTTCCACTTGAATCGCTCCGTGATTTGGAATTGCTGCGCCAGTGGCACGTTGAACGCCACCTCGAAGCTTTCGCGCTGCGCACCGCAGATTTAGCCGGTGTCACCGTCGATGTGCTGCTGTTTCCGCCCGTTGAATTTTCCGGTATGGCATCCCGTGCCGACGTGTTTAAAGTCGCGAACACCGACATTCAAGTGGTGTCCATAGACGACCTGATCGCACTCAAACAGGCGGTCGGACGCCCGATAGATATTACTGACATCGAACATTTGCAACGGATCAAGACGCAATGAAAACAGACTTCCCGAGCGGTGACCGCACCTACTACGTCAGCGACGAACGCCTGCGCGCATTCCGGCAGCTCACCCCGGAGCAAAAGCTGCGCTGGGTAGAAGAGCTGGCGACGTTTTTGCGGATGGCGAAAATTGAGGGGAAGAATCCGCAAGAAGTTTTAAAGCGATGAGCCATATTTTTTTGGTAATTTGTTTTTCATTGATGTTCAGAGGAAAAAGTAATGGATATAAAAGATAGCAATGGCAACGTGCTCAAAGAGGGCGATTCGGTGCAGGTCATCAAGGACTTGAAGGTGAAAGGTTCGTCCGTCACGCTGAAAAGAGGCACGGTGATTAAGAACATCCGCCTCGGCGAAGGCGATGAGGCGGTCGAGGGGAATTCCGACAAAGTCAAAGGGCTGCGGCTGAAACCGGAATTTTTGAAGAAGGTTTAATGGGGTTTAAAGCGGGGCGACTCCAGTGCCGTTCACTTATTCCAATTCCAGATCAAACGTGCATTTTTGTAGGGCGGGCTATGCCCGCCGGATCAAATTGTCGGGCGCAGCCCGACCTACGGATTGTTTGCCAAATGGTTGGTTATAGGCTGCCAAAAGCTTTGCATAGCCATCTGACTAAGTTGGCAAACTACGCCAACTAAGTCTTGGTTAACGCCAGCCAAGTCGCCGGTTATGCGTGGGGCATTCGTTAATCGTCTGGATTCCCGCTTTCGCGGGAATGACGATGTGGTGCGGTATCGAACCTCCGATAATCACCCGCCCCTCGGGTATAATTCGCGTCCATGAAAATTCTACGCGGACTTTATTCTCCTGATTCTCAGCCTGTCGCGCTCACCATCGGTAATTTCGACGGGGTGCATCTGGGTCATCAGGCTTTGCTGAACGAGGTGCGTGCTGCAGCGGAAACACGCGGGCTGCAAACGGCGGTGGTGATCTTCGAGCCTCATCCGCGCGAATTTTTCACGCCTCAGCAGGCTCCGGCACGGTTGACCAGCTTGCGCGAGAAACTGGAGTTTTTTTCCGCGCTGGGCATAAATCGGGTGCATGTTTGCCGCTTCAATGCGCATTTTTCGCGAATGAGCGCGGTGGATTTTATTCATGACCTGCATGAAAAACTGCATGCCAGATACGTGCTGATCGGCGATGACTTTCGCTTCGGCAGCGGACGCGCCGGCGATTTCGCGCTGATGGAAAAAATCGGCGCGAAGCTAGGTTTTGCGGTGCATGCGGTACACAGTGTGAAGCATGACGGGGTGCGGATTTCCAGTACGGAGATACGTGCCGCATTGCTGGCTGGGAAGATGCGCGAGGCGCAACGTTATCTGGGGCGACATTACAGCATCAGCGGACGGGTGGTGCGCGGCGATGGCTTGGGCAGGAAGATCGGTTACTCCACCGCGAATATCCAGCTGAAGCACAACCGCCCGCCGCTGTCCGGCATCTTTGTGGTGCAGGTACATGCCGAAGGTCTGGGCGTGCTGCAAGGTGTGGCCAGCCTTGGTGTGCGGCCAACGGTGAAGCAAGATGCCAAGCCGGTGCTGGAAGTGCATCTGTTCGAGTTTGAGCAACAGATTTATGGCAAACATTTACGCGTGGAGTTTTTGCAAAAACTCCGCGATGAAGAAAAATATCCCGATGTGGAAACGCTGACGCGGCACATTGCGTCGGATGTAGAGCATGCAAAGAAATGGTTTGAACAACATGACTGATTACCCATGACTGATTACCCGAGATGACCGATTACAAAGCTACTTTAAATCTACCCGATACTCCGTTCCCGATGCGCGGTGATCTCGCCAAGCGCGAGCCGCAGATGGTGGCGCGCTGGCAGGCACAGCAACGCTATCAAAAGATCCGCGCGGCCAAGCAGGGCAAGCCAAAATTCATTTTGCATGACGGCCCGCCCTATGCGAACGGCGATATTCACATCGGCCATGCGGTGAACAAGATACTCAAGGACATCATCGTCAAGAGCAAGACGCTGGCTGGTTTCGACGCGCCTTATGTGCCGGGCTGGGATTGTCACGGCCTGCCGATCGAATTGCAGGTGGAGAAGAAACACGGCAAGGCGATTCCGCCCGCGCAGTTTCGCGCACTGTGCCGCGCCTATGCCGCCGAGCAGATCGAGCGGCAGAAGAAAGATTTCATCCGTCTCGGCGTGCTGGGCGATTGGGATCATCCTTATCTCACAATGGACTTCAAGATCGAGGCCGACATCATGCGCGCGCTCGGCAGTATCTACGAACGCGGCTATCTATATCAAGGCTACAAACCGGTAAACTGGTGCCTGGATTGCCAGTCCGCACTGGCCGAGGCTGAAGTGGAATACGAAGACAAAACTTCACCAGCGATTGATGTTGGCTTCGAGGTAAAAGATAAAGCAGCGCTGGGCAAAGCATTTGATGTGTCCTTGCCGGGCGATGCCAAGGTGTATGCGGTGATCTGGACCACCACGCCGTGGACATTGCCGGCGAATCAGGCGGTGTGCGTCAATCCAGATTTTGAATATGGACTTTATAAAACAGACAAAGGGTATTTTATTGTAGCTACAGAGATGGCGCCAACAGGGAACTCTGTCTCAAACCCCATGACTGCTCAAGAGCGACAAGATATTGTGTTGACTCCATTGTTTAGAAAATATGGTGCTACTTTTTGCGCCCTAGAGGGTTTTGCACGAGGGAGGGCACTTGAAAACTTGCCGCTGCAACACCCGTTCTATGATCGTATTGTGCCCATCATTTGCGGCGAACACGTCACGCTGGAAGCGGGTACCGGACTGGTACATACCGCACCGGCGCACGGTCTGGACGATTACTTCGTTGGACAGAAATATCATCTGCCGACCGATAATCCGGTCGGCGACGACGGCAAATTTATTGCCAGCACGCCACTGGTCGGGGGCATGTTCGTGTGGAAAGCCAACGATGTGGTGATCGATGCGCTGCAAGCCAGCGGTCATTTATTGCACTTGGAAAAAGTGCAGCACAGCTATCCGCACTGCTGGCGGCACAAGACGCCGATCATCTTCCGCTCCACGCCGCAATGGTTCATCGGCATGGATAACGTTGCTTATCCAATAGCGGCGGATATGGAAAATCTGGTGCGGGAAGGGCGCTCCCAGGCACAGCATGATGGACCGCGCTTGCGCGACCTCGCCAACCGCGCCGTCGAACACACGACCTTCTTTCCAAGCTGGGGACGCGCCCGCCTGGAGGCGATGATCATGAATCGCCCCGACTGGTGCGTGTCGCGCCAGCGCAGTTGGGGTGTGCCGATGCCGTTCTTCGTGCACAGGGAAACCAGCCAGTTGCACCCGCGCACGCCGGAATTGCTGGAGCAGGTGGCCCAGCTGGTCGAGCGCGATGGCATCGAGGCGTGGTTCAGCCTGAACTCGGTGGACTTGTTGGGTGCGGAAGCAGAGCACTACAAAAAACTTACCCATACGCTGGATGTGTGGTTCGATTCGGGTGTGACGCACGCTTCTGTGTTGCAGCGCCGCGCGGAATTGCATACACCCGCCGACCTGTATCTGGAAGGCTCCGACCAGCATCGCGGCTGGTTCCAATCCTCGCTGCTGACCGGTTGTGCCATCAATGGGCATGCGCCTTTCAAGGCTTTGCTGACGCACGGTTTTGTGGTGGATGGCAGCGGCCACAAGATGTCGAAGTCCAAAGGGAATGTGATTGCGCCACAGAAGATTTTCGACACGCTCGGTGCCGACATTCTGCGTTTGTGGGCGGCAGCTACCGATTATTCCGGCGAGCTGACTATCTCCGATGAAATCCTGAAGCGCGTGGTGGAAAGTTACCGGCGCATCCGTAACACCTTGCGTTTCCTGCTGGCGAATACCGCCGACTATGACCATGCAAAACACGCGCTGCCGGTGGATCAGTGGCTGGAAATAGACCGTTACGCGCTGGCGCTGACACAGAAGTTACAAGACGAAGTACGTGCCGATTACGAGCGCTATGAATTCCATCTGATCGCACAAAGATTGCAGACATTCTGCTCGGAAGATTTGGGCGGGTTCTATCTCGACATTTTGAAAGACCGTTTGTATACCGCGGGAGCGAACTCCGCCGCGCGACGTTCCGCACAGAACGCGCTTTACCACATCACCAACAGCCTAGTGCGCCTGATGGCGCCGATACTCAGCTTCACTGCTGAGGAGGTGTGGGAGGTGTTGAGCGGCAAAGAGGATGACAGCGTGTTTGCTAGCGAGTGGTATGACTTACCGATACTGGAAAATAGAGTTGAAATTTTTACGCGTTGGCAAAAGTTACGTGAAATTCGCGCCACAGTACAAAAATTCTTAGAGACATTGAGAATGGAAGGCAAGATCGGCTCATCATTGCAGGCTGAGGTTGAAGTAGGTGTGGATGGAAGTACTTATGATGCTCTGAAAGATATTGGAAATGAGTTACGTTTTATTTTAGTTACCTCACAAACAAATTTTTATCCTAATGCTACGTTTGATGTCTCATTTAGTGACGTTTCGGCAGTTGCGTCACAACGCCAAAAGTGCGAGCGTTGCTGGCATTATCGCGCTGATGTTGGCAGTGATGCGGCGCATCCACAAATTTGCGGCCGTTGCGTGAGCAATCTGTACGGCAACGGTGAGGCGCGCAAATATGCTTAATCGCTGGTTATCGTTGAGTGCATTGGTGATCGTGCTCGACCAATTGAGCAAGGCATGGATCACAAACCACTTTGCCTTTGGCGAGAGTTTCACCGTGCTCAGCGTGTTCAATCTGATGCTGGCGCATAACACCGGCGCAGCGTTTAGTTTTTTGAACGATGCGGGCGGGATGCAACGCTGGCTGTTCAGCATCATCGCGATAGTCGCTTCGGCGTGGATAGTCTGGCTGTTGCGCAAACATGCTACGCAAACGCTGTTTGCCTTCGCGTTGAGCCTGATACTCGGCGGCGCGCTGGGCAATCTGATCGATCGGCTCGCATATGGTTATGTGGTGGACTTTTTATCGTTCCATTGGGATGAGCATTTCTTCCCTGCATTTAACCTTGCCGATTCTGCCATCACCTGCGGTGCGTTCCTATTAATTTTCGACAGCTTCAAGGAGAACAAACATGGAACTGTTGCTGGCTAATCCGCGCGGTTTTTGCGCCGGTGTGGATCGTGCGATTGAAATCGTGGAGCGCGCACTGGCATTGCACGGTGCGCCGATTTATGTGCGTCATGAAGTGGTGCACAATAAATTCGTGGTGGATGGTTTGCGCCAGAAGGGCGCGATCTTCATCGAGGACTTGGCGGATGTGCCGGGCGGCAGCATCCTGATCTTCAGTGCGCACGGTGTGTCGCAAGCGGTGCGCCACGAGGCCGAAGCGCGCGGGCTGATGGTGTTCGATGCGACCTGTCCGCTGGTGACCAAAGTGCATATCGAAGTGTCGCGTATGCGCGAGCAGGGTAAGGAGATTGTAATGATCGGTCATGCCGGACACCCCGAAGTAGAAGGCACCATGGGACAGAGCAATGGCGGAATGTACTTGGTGGAATCGCCGGAGCAGGTTGCTGGTCTCAAGGTGAACGATGAAAAAAATCTCGCTTACGTCACGCAAACCACGCTGTCTGTGGATGATGCCAGCACGATTATCGCCGCTCTGAAGACACGTTTCCCGTTTATCACCGGCCCGAAGAAAGACGACATCTGCTATGCCACGCAAAATCGCCAGGATGCGGTAAAGATGCTGGTCAAACAATGCGACGTAGTGGTCGTGGTGGGGTCGCCGAATAGCTCGAATTCGAACCGCTTGCGCGAAGTCGCCGCGAATGTCGGGGTGCCCGCCTATCTGGTGAATGATGCCGAAGAATTGCTGCCGGAGTGGTTCGCCGGCAAAGTGCGAGTGGGTATCAGCGCAGGTGCATCTGCACCCGAGGTATTGGTGCAAGGCGTGATTGCACGCATGGAAAAAATGGGCGGGGGGAAAGTAATCGAGTTGCAGGGCATCGTCGAGAACGTGGTGTTCCCATTGCCCAGGACATTGATCCCGATTGTCGCCCAACCCTGAACTTGCAACCCTGATTTTCTTTACCACATGCAAACGGATTTCCTGATCGTCGGCGGCGGCGTGGTCGGTCTGACCAGCGCACAAGTCCTGCTGCAAGCGGGTTATCGTGTGACGCTGGTCGAGCGCGGCACAACAGGACGGGAAGCATCCTGGGCAGGCGGCGGCATCCTCTCGCCATTATGCCCTTGGGATTATAAAGAGGCTGTCACGCGCCTTGCGCTACGCGGTATGAGCATGTTCAGTGAGGCTGCCGCCACGCTGCATGCCTCCACCGGCATCGATCCTGAATATCAACGCAGCGGTATGTTGCTGTTGCCGCCTTACCAGGCGGAGCTTGCCACGCAATGGTGCGCGCAACATCAAGTTGCGTTGCAGCATGTCAACCCCCTTCCCAACCCTTCCCCCGGAGGGAGAAGGGCTTTGCTTCCCTCTCCCTCCGGGGGAGGGATTGAGGGAGGGGGTTTGCTGTTGCCGGAAGTCGCACAAGTGCGCAATCCGCGTTTGCTGCATGCGCTGCGTAAGCGTGTGGAAATGCTTGGCGGCATGATTCTCGAACAACATGAAGTGCAAAAGTTCGAGATTGCAGGTGAGCGTGTCGTTGCGTTACAAACCACGCAAGGAAAATTCGGTGCGGATGCCTACATAGTAGCGGCGGGCGCATGGAGTAAAACGTTGTTGGGCGAACATGCGCTCAACATGGACATCCGTCCGATACGCGGACAAATTCTATTGTTCAAGTTCGATGCTCCGCCGTTCCAGCAAATCCTGCTCAAAGAAAATCTGTATTTCATCCCGCGTCGCGATGGACATGTGCTGGTGGGCAGCACGCTGGAAGATGTCGGCTTTGACAAGTCCACCACCGTAGATGCGCGTGACGATCTTATGCGACGCATGCGCGAGATATTTCCGGGCTGGCGTGACCGGATGCCGGTGCAACATTGGGCAGGCTTCCGTCCCGGTTCACCGGATAACATCCCCACCATCGGACGTCATCCGCATCTCACAAACCTCTATGCCAACAGCGGACATTTCCGTTACGGGGTGACTATGTCCTTTGCCAGCGCGGCGCTGTTGCTCAATGAGATCGAAGGCAAGCCGCAACCTTTTTCGGTAGCGGAATACCGCTGGCACTAAGCGCTGTGCGTCCTCTATAATCGCCCCCGTTTGTGCTGGAGTAGCTCAGTTGGTAGAGCAACGCACTCGTAACGCGTAGGTCGGAGGTTCGATTCCTCTCTCCAGCACCATATTAAAGCCCGCAAATACATTGTGTTAGCGGGCTTTTTCTTTGTCTAGATTTTCCCCGGTTTTCCCCGATTTATACCCATTTGCCACAGTTCATTGTGGCAAAATTGTGGCATGACTATGGCAGTTATTATCCTGTTGCGTATATATACAAAAAAATAGGATAATAAAAGCGAACAGACCAGGCCGCGCCATTCGCGGCAGAGGATTGAAGCCAGGACTGCCACCACCCGCCCAGAAATGGGGCTTGCAACTTCGAAAGGAGGGGATAAACGGCCTTACGTCTCACTCACCTTTATTGGGTGAATGGCGATAAGGGTAAACGGACCTGCACCGATGTAATCTCAAACTCCCCAACCCGTACATCACAGGCGAGATGTGCATGTAAATGCGGCGCGCTTGCGCGCCCCGCAATTTGGGAGCCTGTTCATGGACCAACATCATCTCGCTTTGCCGCATACAGTCGCGGCACACTTCAATTTTCTAACACAGCAATTCCCCGGAAAACTTTTAATTACGCCGGTCGAGGCGGGCGGGGTGCTGGGCTTCAGCAAACCTGCAAGCTACAAACGTGTTTGCAACGGCGGGCGACAAGACTTTCCGAAATTTGTTATTTGCAGCGGGCGCAAGATGGTGCGTCTCATCGACCTTGCAGAGTACCTGGACCGACTAACCAATACTCCCAGCACCACACCATCCGCGCCCGCGCATGGTAAGCGAACGAGAGGCCGCCCTACAAAGGCCGAGCAGATAGCACGAGCGCAGCAGAAATGACATCCGGCCAAGGCCGAGGCGGTGCCCCGTTGAAAGCCGCCGAAGAGCTCGGCTCCGGCTTGGAGGTGTTAAATCCTCCGAACGCTGTCGCGCGTGCAACAAAACTATGGGAGGCCGAAAAATCCAGACAGCGGCATCAGAGCAAACCACTGCCGCCAACCGTGGCGCAGCTTCCGTTATGGGCCGACACGCTACGTTGCTTGCCTAACGAAATTTTCCGTTCCGCTCTGTTCAATGCCCGTAACCGCAATCAGGCCCGCGCCTACCTTAAGCAATCCGAAATCACTGTGATCGGTGAAGGCCGCATTACCTTCACTGGCGAGGAGTTGCGACAAGACGATGAAACGGTGTGGCTGCAACTGATACACATAGCGAAGGAACTCCCTCTAGGGCAGACCGTTGAGTTCACGCCTTACAGCCTTTGCAAAGCTATTCGCTGGCCTATAGATGGCAGCAGTTATACGCGCTTGCGCGGCTGTCTTGATCGGATGCAGGCAACATCCCTGGCGGTCGTTTCCAAGCGGCTAAAAGAGGGGGTGAGCATATCCATGATTCCCATATTCAAGTGGAAGGACAATGAGACAGGCCGAGCATTGCGACTCTATCGAGTTCAGGTTGCGCCGCAGCTTATGGATTTGTTCGGGGACGTGCATTACACCTATTTGGAGTGGGAGCAGCGCCTGGCCTTACCGGTTGGCATTGCCACGTGGTTGCATGGATATTTAGCCAGTCATCGCCAGCCCTATCCCATCAAAATCGACACCATCAAGAACGGTGCAGGCATGACTACAGAACGAACTGCCAAGGGTCGTGAGTTAGTAGAGAAAGCGTTACACGAACTGATGATTGTGGGGTTCCTTGCCTCATGGGAGATTGTTGGCGAGCTGATCCATGTGAAGCGGAAGTTTTGAGAGACCATGGACTATTGTGTTTAGAGGGACGGCGAAGGTGAGCGGCTATTGTGTTTAGAGGGGCGGTTTATTGTGTTTAGAAGGATGGGCTATTGTGTTTAGAGGGATGGCCAAAATTTGGAAACCATGCATTGACGGGGCTTGCGGGACTTTTTCAATACCTGCTAACCGTTTTTTAACCATTATTTAACCTCACGCCTTGTGGATAACTCACCGGATTTTCCCAATGCGCGAGAAGCACGGGACTCCCCCATAAAGACAAGCCGCCTGTGCGGCTTGGGCTATTGGGAGGTACGCCACGGACACAGGTACACGAACCGCAGCGCGGCAAGCCGCTTGCGTCCCCTATGCACCGTCTGCGCCTTCGGCTTGCCGGGGGCAAAGGGGTGTCGCTAGCGCTCCATTCGTGAGAACGATCCAGATACGCAAAACTTTTAAACCCGTCTACCAGAGAGAGACAAACATGAGTACAAAATTACACCCGGCGCTGAAAATGACCTACACGGAAAAAATTGAGCGCGCCGCTCATAAACGTGCGGTGCTGCTGGACTTCCTGGCGTCCGGCGAGGTGTTCACTACCGTTGCCATGGCGGCGGAGCTGTTGCAAATAAGTGAACAAACCGTCCAGCCGATGTTGAAGCGCCTTGTTGCCGAACAGATTTTGAGGGTGGACACGAAGGCAGTACCGTTTTCAAAACTGAAATTGTATGGCATCACTGTGCATGGCCTCGCACTGACGGAATCTGCTGATCCAAAGTGCAATGAATTCAGGGTGGGGAGAACCAATTCCAAATTTTTGGATCACCATCTTGATTGTCAATTGGTAAGAATAGTTATGCAGCAGCGCAACGGTTGGACCAACTGGGTGCCTGACAAACTCCTCAAAATGGAGAACTCCAAGCGTTTAAACACAATTCCAGACGGTCTGGCCACCATGCCGGACGGGTGTCGGGTCGCGGTGGAAATCGAGCGCAACATAAAGTCAAAACCCCGCATGACGGATATGGTAGCTGGGCATATTCACCAAATGGTGAAGGGGCATTACTCAAAGGTCTATTTTTTCACCCCGCACCTGGCTGCGCTGAAACGGGTCTTTAAATCTGTCGAGGTGATCAAGATGGACGGCTTCTTCGTAAAAATATCAGCATATCATCGCAGCCGATTCATCCTTATGGATATCCGCATGTTGAAAAACACGGTTAAACCTGGAAACTCGGTTAGCAATGTGATAATTGATCTCTCCCTGTGAATGATGCCGTGGGTGTTGCGAATGTTGGTATACATTCGACACCCACGGCATCTCTCCCCTCGCATCTATCCACGGCATCTCCATGCCTTGCTGCTCCCCGTTCCGAGCTGCGCTCAGCGAGGAAATCGGAAGGCATGGCATAGCGCCAAAGGCCGCGCTACACAAGCATTAAAGCATCTCTAGGGACGTGGCTGGGAAGCGCCCCTTTTCGCTGTCGCTCAACCCGAGCAAGTCAACTGCGCGGAAGTCCCCGAAAAACCGCGCTGCGCGCTCGGGCAACCCGATTCAGACGTCGATTTTTCGCTGTGCTCAAAACCGCCTTGAATCAGGTTGCCCGAGCGCTCGCGGACGATGAAACTGTCCTTCGCTTCGGGAACTTCCGGGGCTTCGCCCCCACTGGATTTTCGGTCTTGGTGCGCGATGAAGCCGCTTACAAGACGCTCAAATTCCAGCGGCTCCCCCGGATCCTTCCGCTGGCGCTACAGGAGGATTTCGCTTGTCGCTCATCCCCAATTCGCACGATGAGACTGTGCGAATCGGTGCCCCTGCGCCCTGCGGTTGCCAAAATAAAAATCCACGTCAAAACCAGAACCGGTTGGCAGACTGGGCACCTTTGCCCTATGCCTGTTTTTGACTGACGCGCTCCGCTTGTCTCCGGTGTTCAGGAAACCGGGCTGGACGATGAAACTGTCCAGTCCGTTTCCTGAAATCCGGTGGAACGAGCGGCTTGTTATTGGATACAAGTAATCAATTAGCAGTAAGCGGTTAGTGGTTATCCATTACATGTTTCGGAAATGCCTTGCTTAATCCAGTAGCAACGTCAATCAAGAATGGCACGGTAAGCTACCTTATACAATTTCGGTTATTATCGAAACCCTCACCGATCCCGACTGTCAGCAGCTTCAATGGCCTCGCCGAATCTGCCTGGACGTTCGTTGGGTTGTTGCCGAATTCCAAGGTGCGTACCCGCACTACTGAAAGTTATCGTATATGAATAAGCAAGCACCAGAGATTTTTCAACGCCCCCTCACATCGCTCGATCTGACCGGCTTGCCGCCAACCACCGACGCGGGGTTTGAGGAAGCGGTCATCATGCAGTACGCCATGCAATACGCTGCAAAGGGCTGGACTGCGGCGGTGGTCGTTAGCGACGGGATGGTGCGCGTTGTCGCGGTGCCGCAACAGGGGATTGAGCCAAAAACTTACCTGATGGGACTGCTCCATCACGGCTATATCGAAGATGCGCTACCGGGTTTGGAAGCTATGTATGGCATGGTTGATGATCCAGACATTTGCTTCAACTACGGCGTAGCCCTTTCCGAGCTTGGCCGCGTCGAGGAATCGTTGACACCATTGAACAAGTGCCTCAACCTCGATCCGAGTTACGACAACGCCGCCATCGCCATCGGGGTTTCATACTCCAAACTGGAACGCTACGACGAGGCAGAACTCGTGCTCAAGGCGGCAGCGAAAATCCAGCCGGATAATGCCCTCGTCAAACAGAACCTCGCTGCGACTTTGGCTCGGTCTGGAAAGTATGCGGAGGCGTCGCCGTATTTCCGCCAAGCCGCTTCGCTGGCGCCTGATAACCCAGCGGTGCTGATGGGGTTGGCGCACTGCCTCGACTCGATGGATGCGCACCGAAAGGAAGCGCTGAAGGTCTACAAAGACGTGGTGAAACGGTTTCCGGATTCGCAATTCGCGGAAGCGGCCAAGCAGATTTTGAATCGGGCCGGGCAGACGGATCTCCGCAAGGTCGTGGATAACGGGCATCGCCCGGATGCGGTTGAATACATGATGGGTGCCATGAAGCGGTTCGCCGAAATTCCGCGTGAGCAAGTCGGGCGTGTGGCCATGGAGATCGCTCGGCTTGGTGAGACCGGGCTGGAAATCAACAATCCCTTGAAGCGCTATTCGCTCACCAACCTCGACGGGGATTTTTCTGGTCTGCAACTCCTTTGCTACATGCACGTTGGCATGGCGCTATTCGATCCGAGAGTGGATTGCGGCTCCGGGTTGCAGCGTGAGTACGAGATGGCCAAGGGGATCATCGGCAAGTGACCCACACCGCCATCTTCGCCGAGCTTGAAGTTGCTGAACAGGCAGGGCCATTACTTCCAGGCTTGCCTGCCGCTTCATATCCTTCTGGTGACCTGTTGGATGAAGCAGATGAATTCGATGTGCTCTACCACCAACGCCGCCACTACAACCGGGAATTCGGCTTCTGCCTATTTACGGCAGAATGCATTTTATCTCTGGCTGTCCTGTGCAAAGGTAAAAAGGTGATCGAAGCCGGTAGTGGTTCCGGCTGGCTTGCCGACCAGCTTGCGCGACAGGGGATAGCAATCACTGCCGCCGACTGGACGGACTATCGGCAAGCTCGCGAGACGAAGCGCGGTTATCCAATGCGATCAGTGTATCGCCTCGATCACCACGGCGATGCTGTTGCGCTGCTGCCAGGCAGTTTCGACTTGGTGCTGCTGGTCTGGCCGAACCATGACACGCCGTTCGGCGAACAGGTCGCTCACGCGATGCGCTCAGGACAGGTTATGATTCTAGAAGGCGAAGAGAAAGGTGGCAACACTGCAACCGAAAAGTTTTTCGATGTGCTCAGCGCCGATTTCGAACGCCTCGACGCCGAGACGCTGGCGCTTAACGAATATCACCGCACGTTCCCAGGTTTGCACGACCGGTGGCAAATATTGAGGAAAAAATGATTGAGGCACCCATTAGTACTCCACCGCAAGCGTACATGGACATCATCAGTTCGCTGATCGACAAAGCGCGGGAACTTCTGGATGCCGGTGAAAAACTTCAGGCGTTTGCTTTCGTTGGCAATCTGACCTCCAAGCAGGTCATCCCAGTGATGATTCAGCCTGGAAGCGTCGAGGACAAAGATCAGTCTGCGCGGACGATCCAGTCAGCGGCGTTGGCATTGGAGGCTGATTTTGTGTTTGCGATCATGGAAGCATGGACGCTTCGGCCAGACAAAATGCGCCAAATGAATGCGATCCTCGACAAGTTTGGAAGCATAAGCGCCTCGCCCTATGCGATAGATACGTGCTCGCTTATGCTGGAAACGAGGCATGGGGTGTGGGCCGCACAACCGCAGATCAAGCCCAAGGGAATTTCCAAGAAGAAACGGACAATTGGGGTAGTCGAGTTCCGCTATTTCACGGAAGCCGAAGGCCGATTTGCACATCTGCTACCCAAGAAGGAAGGCGACGAGCCACCGACGATTTTACATTGATTCACTGCAGGATGCGCCGATGAGACTTCTTCTACATCGTTAGACAATTCTGTCCAAGGGGAGATAATAAAAATGGGTTTAATTGTTTTGCTGTTGGTTGTTGTCGTAGCTGTGGTGGTCTTTTTAGCTTTTCTCAAAGCAAAGGGGCAGGGTGGCATTGGCGATCTGGCTTGGCCCTTCTACGCAAAAAAGCCTCTCTCGCAACCTGAGCAAGTTCTCTACTTCCGACTTGTTCAAGCTCTACCAGAGCATATTATCCTTGCCCAAGTTCAGCTTTCTCGTTTGCTCGGCGTCAAAAAAGGTAACAACTATCAGGCTTGGTTTAACCGCATCAACCGCATGAGCGCTGATTTCGTAGTGTGCAATAAGGATTCGAGCATTGTCGCCGTCATCGAACTTGATGATGCAACGCACCAGAAAGAAGATCGACAGGCCGCAGATGCAAAAAAGGACAAGGCATTGGCGTCAGCCAATGTCCTTGTAATTCGCTGGCAGGCCAAGGCAATCCCAGATGTTGCCAACATCCAATCTACTTTTATGAATAACACTACGGTCAAGTAGGGCGCGCCACTTGAATGTTGAAGGGCAGCTTCTAAGAAAGCAATCAACATGAGCGGTAGGCAGATTGGTGTCAGGAAGAGACATTCGCACCTGTCCGTACTATGATGCACATGCGGACAGACAAAATTGAGGGGCTATCGAGGAATATATGCAAATCGATATGCATTATTACGCCACATTTGCGTTGGCTCATTCCGCTGGACTTAAATGGGATCAAGCTTGGGCAATTGCAATAACTGCTCAGTATATTGACGATCCGGATACTGGTTAGAAGTGCAGGGCCTTTTCAATTGACGCTGGTTCAGAAGCGAAAACCATCAAAGGACGACCGAATGACCTTGACCCTGAATGATTACCAGCAGATTGCGTTCGAAACAGACGTTTTGAATAGCGATAAAAAGGACATAAATTTCCCGTTGCTTGGACTGTTTGGAGAAGCTGGTGGTCTATTAAGCGCCCTGAAAAAACATCAACGTGAAGGTGCGGCCTTTTCTAATTATGAGGCTGTTATAACTGAGGAGATGGGTGACTGTCTCTGGTACTTGGCGAATATCTGTTCACGCATAAACCTTCGCCTTAATGATCTCGGCTTTTCTGTCTCTCGCGGGAAACGACCGAAAGCGGGCGCAAAGTTACATATTTTAGATTTTGATGACTTGCAAGCCTTTGCGACCACGAACAGGATTGCAAAAAACCTAACGGACCTAAAAGTGTTGCTGATTTTGGGAACCAATGTGGGGAAAGTGCTTGGTCTAGCAAATGACGGGAAATCAACTTCGGATCTTCGGGGGGCGCTACAGGAAGTCCTACATGCAATTGCGGCGGTAGCCGCTCAGGCAAAATTGTCATTAGCAAATGCTGCAGAAAAGAATCTTGAAAAGATACAAAGCCGGTGGCCAAAAAAGCAGGTATACCCTCCCTTACTGGATGAAAGTGCATTACCACATGAACAACTCCCCAGAAAAATTGAAATTACGTTCATCGAACGAAAGGCGGCCGGGAAGAAAAAATACGTTGTTCAACAATGCAAGGGTTTGAACATCGGTGACCGGCTCACCGACAACAATGTGAAAGACGATGACTATCGATTTCATGATGTCTTCCATCTCTCGTATGCAACATTTTTAGGTTGGTCGCCGGTAATACGGGCGCTTTTCAAGGTGAAGCGAAAGAGTGAGCCTGACGTGGACGAAATTCAAGACGGCGCCCGGGCAATTTTGATTGAAGAAGGTATCTCAACGTGGATTTTCAATAGAGCACACCATGACTTAAAATTATTCCAAGGTGTTAATTCGGTCGACTATTCACTTTTAAAGACTGTTCATGACTTTACCGTCGGCTATGAAGTAGAAAATAGCTACCTTTGGCAATGGGAAAAAAGTATCCTGGAGGGATTCAGAGTCTTTCGTGAATTGAAGAAGCATCGCGGAGGAACTGTCATAGCAAATCTTGAAACACACGTATTGAAATACCGAAAGCCTATATGACAGATGCTGAAATAATTGTTCGGCGGCTCAGTGCCATAGAGCTACCTAATGTTTTTAATCCATATCGTGACGTCTGCTCTGTCCATGACACACAGGCATCTCCCGCGAAGCGTCGTCAAAATCTAATCAGCCAACTGCAAGCTACCATCACCGGGAATATCGATACGATCTGGTTTGGCAGAGACCTAGGCTACCGAGGAGGACGGAGAACAGGGGTTGCTTTAACTGACGAGGCGCATTTGCCAATTTTGGCTAAAAGATGTGGAAGTGATCGGATAGCCCGCGCGACAAAAGGCCCCGCCGTCGCAGAACGGACTGCAAATGTGATCTGGCAAGTATTATCAGAATTGCCGTCCCTTCCATTTCTATGGAACGCTTTTCCATTCCATCCCCATGAACCGGGTGACCCAATGAGCAATCGTTGTCATTCAAAAAAAGAACTCGCCACGATTTGGCCGCTAAATCTTTACTTGCTTGAAATTTTGCAGCCTACGCGAGTGATCGCGATTGGAAACGATGCTTATGCGGCCCTAAGCTATCTCGGGCTGCAATGTGAATATGTGCGGCATCCCAGTTACGGTGGGCAATCAGATTTTTTGCGGGGAGTCCGAAAAATATACAACTTGCCGGAGCGACCAGATTTCCATAAGGCATCATCAAATCATGATCAGAAGGAGTTGGAACTCGCATAATTAGCGATGGAGTGATTGAGGAGAGATTAAAATCTAAAAATTACCAGGGGTAAGAAAATGAGCGGCGAAATACGAAATGTTTTCATCAGTCATGTACACGAAGATGACGCAGCATTGAAGGACGTACGCGCTTTGTTGGGTACCCGGGGGTATACCATTCGTGATGGATCAATTCATAGCGGAACTCCTAACGACGCGAAGAACCATGACTACATTAAGAATGGGATTTTAACGCCACAAATAAATTGGGCGGGTACGATGATCGTCGTGATCTCTCCTACAACTCACAAGAGTGACTGGGTAAACTGGGAAATCGAATATGCCGAAAAACAAGGAAAGCGTATCGTCGGTGTCTGGCTGCAAGGGGCGCAAGAATCAGATATTCCTGAGGCGCTAAAACTATATGCAGATGCGGTTGTTGGTTGGCAAGCGGACCGAGTTATCGGAGCTATAGAGGGTGAAATAAATAATTGGTCAAATTCCGACGGCAGCGAACGTCCCGCGCAAACATTACCACGTTATAGCTGCTGAACGGGCCACAATGCGACTTTACTCGTATGTTGTCGCGCGTGATTATGGGTTTGCGCCGAATCCGTTTCATGGGGTATGCACACTCGCAACTTGTAAGCCGGTAATTCGAAGATGCGCCAATGTTGGCGATTGGATTGTGGGCACTGGATCGGAATCTCACGGCCTCACAGGACACTTGGTTTTTGTCATGCAGGTATCTGAAAAAATGACCTATAACCAGTACTGGAGCGATCCTCGCTTTCAGAACAAGCGCCCCGATCTTCACGGAAGCCTCAAACAAGCTTTTGGCGATAACATCTACTATCGTGACCAGACCACCAATGTGTGGCATCAGGCTCCGTCTCACCATAGTTATGCAGACGGAAGCGCGAACTTAGCCAATATAGAGAACGATACGCAGACGGATTTTATACTTGTGGGCGAACAATTTGCCTATTGGGGTGGAAGTGGCCCTCTGCTTCCAGCCAGATTTCGCAGGGTCGCTGGCCCGAATATATGCGCAATCCGTGGGCATAAATGCAACTTCCCGCCAGGTTTTGTTGACTCGTTTTTGGAATGGTTCGAGTCTCTAAATGTGTCTGGTTATTTATATAGACCCAAGCAGTTTAAATTGTGACTGCGAGAGCCGCTTTCCGTCCAAAATGAAACTTTGAAAAATTAGATGTCCAATTCTGGCCTGCTCAGTATTTTTTCGCAATCGCTCGATGTTCCCGTTAAACGCGAAATTTTCGTGAGCTACCATCACGCTGCCGATCAATCATGTTATGAAGAATTTTCTCGTGCTTTTCACGATCAATATGAGGTGGTGAATGATAGCTCGCTTGATCGAGACATTGACAGTGACAATCCAGAATACGTGATGCGGAGAATCCGCGAGAATTACATAAAGGGCACCTCATGCACTATCGTCCTGTGTGGATGGCAGACGCCTTGGCGAAAGTATGTTGATTGGGAGATCAAAGCGTCGTTGGATATGCAGCACGGTTTAGTCGGCGTGCTATTGCCAACGAACCCGATACTGGACAACGGAGGCTCGCATAAACCGGATCGTCTGCAAGATAATGTAGATTCGGGATACGCGGTCTGGACCAATTGGACTACTTTGTCTGGCGAGGCATTAACAACCGCGATCAATAGTGCTGTCGCGAAATCGAGTGCACTAATCATCAATAATCGTCCTTTGCTGCAACGTAACGGCGAGCACCCATAATATTGACCATCGAACCACACAAAATAGGGAATAACCGTATGCCGAAATTAGCGCCAAAGCCATTTTTTGTACTTCACGTTATATGGCATCCAGCGTTCACCAAGGGGAAAAAATTAGCCGAGGTTTTATTCAATCACTATCAAGCGGATTGGACGAATCGTATTGGCGCAGGAATTGGTGTGCCTGTAAGACAGCATTGTGGTCCTGAGGGAACGCCGACCGTTCCGTCAAGTATTGACCTTGACGAATCTGAAACAGCTGCGATTGTAGTACTTGTTGATGACGTGTTTGCTGCCGACCCAAAGTGGGTCGCGCTCTTTCAAGGACTCAGTAAAAAAGCGTCTAAGAAAAAATATAGTCATATCGTGTTTCCGGTTGTATTCAGCGATGAAGCTTTGCACAAGTTGCAAACTTCCACACAAGCAATACGATGGAGTGAATGGCGTAAGGATAAAAATTCAGAAAAACGCGTCAAACTTCTTGCGCATTTGACGTACCAGTTTTCTCGAATGTTACGCACCTATCTTGAAACGTTGAAACATCCTGCCGCTGATGACAAAATGTTGGAGTCGTACCTTGAGAAAGTTCGCGTTTTCCTCAGCCACTCCAAGCATGATCCGATCGGTGAAAGTCTCGCCCTTGCCATTAGAAAATACATTCAGGATAACCTCGGAATGGCGTCTTTTTTTGATGCTATTGAAATAGCTCCTGGCCTTCAGTTTGACGAGGTGCTGTCACATTGCGTGCGGCGGAGCGCAATATTGGCGTTGCAAACTGATTCATTTTCCACGCGTGAATGGTGTCGCCGAGAAATTCTGGAAGCAAAGCTCTATGGGAAGCCAATCGTTGTAGCGAACTGCCTCGTTGACCGAGAAGAGCGTGGCTTTCCTTATCTTGGAAATGTACCAGTCATTCGAATGAACCCCTCCGAAAATAAGCGCATAGTCCATGTAATATCACGTTTACTGGATGAAGTTTTCAAAGACTTTGTGTGGGAATGCCAGACGTTGTTGTATCGGAGAAAAAAATCAACGGTCGAATTTATCTCATCTCCACCCGAGCTACTAACGCTTATTCGTTACACCGAGGCAGGCGCTGACGGAAAATTTCGCGCTGTACCGAAAACGATTGTTTATCCCGATCCGCCATTGTCCAAAGAGGAAGAGCTGTTGTTTGAAAAGCTTGTTCCGGGCACAGACGTGAAGTCATATCAGCAATGGCAAAGTAGTTTACTTGCGACGGCGGGAGCTTAACATGTTAGATGCCTCCAAATTATCTGGAAAACGGATCGCGGTGTCGGTATCCGACAGCCCAGACCTTGCTCAACTAGGATTGAGCTCGCAACATCTGCACCAGGCGATGGCTGAAATCGCTCAATATTTACTTGCGTCCGGGGCCCACTTAATTTACGGAGGAGATTTGCGAGCAAATGGGTTTACGTCAATACTCTTCGAACTTGCTGCCAGATATCAAAACAGGTCGGCAGAAAGCCGGGTAATGTTTACGAATTACTTGCCGTGGGCGACACACGTCGGGAAATCGTCTGACGAATTACTGGCAATTCAAGAAGAGGTAGAGCCATATGGAAAGTTGGTATTATTGTCTGAAGACGGGAAAGAAATGCCCATAAAAAAGAAGAAAAAGATCGCTGATGAGAAACCATCACCTGCTGCTTGGGCGGCATGTCTTACTGCGATGCGTGACGTAACGACAGAAGTAGCTGATGCTCGCGTTCTACTCGGTGGGAGTGTCAGTGGCTTTCTGGGATCAATGCCTGGCATTGCAGAGGAAGCGCTAATTAATATCCGAAAGAAAAAGCCGACATACCTCTTGGGAGGATTTGGCGGGTGCGCCAGCGATATTGTCGAAACGATAGCCGGTTCCCGACGGCATTCGAAGCGCGTATGGGCAGGAAGGAAGAACTTCAAGGCAGTTACGGTCAAAGATCTTGTGAATGGATTGAGCCCGAAGCGAAATGAACACATGGCCACATCTCCTTTCCTTGAAGTAATTATTCCCTATTTGTTGAGCGGTCTTGATCACAAGTTAAACGGGCGCCAGTAGACTCCTAATTGAGTTGATCTGATCGAGTTCGACTGAATGGAGTGGAGGTTTGGATGTGCATAGGATTTCGGTTTGAAATGCGGCCACTTTCCGCAACGCTGAACGTCTCAAAAGTGTCGGGCACTGCATGTCGCCAGCGTCAACTATCGGGTGAGCTGATAAAATTGGCGCAAGCGCAAAGTTTCAACGACCTCTTCTAGAAGGCAATCAGCATAAGCGGTGGGCAGCATGCCGCCGAAGCCGGGGACGTACACGCCACCGACGATATTACATTGATGGATGCATAACCCGCAGAATGTAGGCCAAGATGCAAAACGCTAAGGGATACTATGGACGTTTTTGAATTCAGAGAAAAACTGGTGACCGACTACTCCGACTTTACTCGGAGTTTTACAAGAATCAAGGCGCGAGACATCAAAGACTTTGTCGATCACGAATACGATTCCCAGAAATATTGGCCAGCACCCCTCATTCAAGTCAATCCAAATTTCAGGCAGGGTGCCACCGTTCAAAAGTTAGTTGATGCTGGCGTGCTGCATCCAGATTGTTCCAGAATTTTTCGTTACGGGAAAAGCAAAGAGTCTGCGGGAATAAGCTTGTTGTTGTTCCAGCATCAGCAAGAAGCTATTAGCTTCGCTCAAGTAGGAGCCAGTTATGTTCTAACAACTGGAACTGGTTCAGGCAAGTCACTCGCGTATTTCATACCGATTGTTGATGCAATTCTCAAGGCTAAAGCGAGCGATCCGACTAAGCGCACACGAGCCATCATCATTTATCCGATGAATGCGCTCGCCAATAGCCAACTGGAAGAGCTTGGAAAATTCGTATCTGATTTTTCAGATGCGGATGCACCAATCACATTCGACAGATATACCGGGCAAGAGAGTGATGAAGAGCGCCAACGCATAGCATCTAGCCCGCCGGACATTCTTCTGACCAATTTCATGATGCTTGAGTTGTTGATGACACGTCAGGACGACAAGGATAAGGCGGTTATTCGTAATTCAAAAGGGTTGCAGTTCCTCGTGTTAGACGAGCTTCACACCTATCGAGGTCGTCAGGGGGCGGATGTCGCTTTGCTGGTTAGGCGTATTCGAGAGGCGTTATCAGGCAAACTGCAATGTATCGGCACCTCGGCAACGATGGCTACAGATGGCACACAGGATGAGCGTAACACTGTTGTGGCGAACGTAGCGAGCAAGCTATTTGGAACGGAAATCAGGCCAGAGCATGTTATTACCGAAACTCTGCAACGAATTACTGATGAGAACTTAGTCGTTGAAAGTATCAAGCCTCAATTGGCATCTGCGTTGGCAGCAGGGATTGATGATCAGGCAACCTATGATGAATTGCGCAAGCATCCCTTGGCGGTCTGGGTTGAACTGACGCTCGGCCTTTCAATGGAGGGAACCAAGTGGCGTAGAGCGCAGCCACTAACGTTGGCGGAAGCGGCAAAAAGATTGGCTGCTGATGCGGGTGTTGCTGAATCAATTGCCAGTGACACACTAGCTAAGTTCTTGCTCATCGCTTACGGAGCAATTGACCAGAATGGGCGTAGTCTGTTTGCATTCAAGTTGCACCAGTTTATCTCCGGTGGGGGCAAGGTATTTTCTTCACTTGAGTCAGATGGGCATCGTTTTCTGACGCTCGAAGGACAGCAATATGTGCCGGGCGATAGGAATCGCAGGCTCTATGCGGTTCACTTCTGTCGAGAGTGCGGCCAAGAATATTATCCAGTTTGGGATGAGAAACAGTCAGATTCCACTTTCCTTACACCCCGGAATATTGACGAGCGAAACAATGAAGATGAAGAAATCAAAAACGGTTTCTTCATGCCAGATGAGACAGGAATATGGGATGACGTAATAGAAAAATATCCGGAAACCTGGTTGGAGCAGAAGGTTGATGGTGAGTTAAGACTGAAATCGTCATTCAAAAAATATCAGCCGATGTCGCTAATCATCATGCCAGATGGCGAAGTAGGAGCCTTTGGTGTTAAGGGTTGGTACATTCCCGGTGCATTTCGTTATTGCCTTAACTGCCAGACCACACACCAAACATCCGGTAAAGACTCGCTAAGACTGACATCCCTATCCGGTGAAGGGCGCAGCTCGGCTGGAACGATGCTGACCATTAGCGCGTTGCGTTACCTGTATGAAGATGATGAGCACCTCTCGGCAGACGCCAAGAAAATTCTCGGCTTTACCGACAACAGGCAGGATGCTGCACTGCAAGCCGGGCACTTTAATGACTTCATGCAGGTTTTGCTATTGCGCAGTGCCTTGCTTGCAGCAATAGAGAACAGCCCGCAACACGCGCTGTCAGAAAACGAAATAGCATCTGCTGTGTTATCGGCATTGGGATTTGAACGGGATGACGCTGGAATTCGTGCAGAGTACATGCAAGACCCAGATGTGAAGGGAAATGCACGTCGTCAGGTGCAAGATACTTTGCGCAACATCTTGGGCTATCGAATCTACTATGACCTCCGGCGTGGCTGGCGTTTCAATAACCCCAACTTGGAACAACTGGGGTTAACGCGAGTCACCTATCAGGACATTGAAGAAATGGCTGCGGATGAAGCCGAATGGCGTGATGCTCCACTCATCCTGTTATCTGCCAGTAGCAGTGTTCGTCAGGCGGCCTTGCAAAAGTTGTTCGATGCCATGCGTCAAGGGTTATGCCTTTCTACGCGCTATCTGGATCGTATTCAGTTGGATAAGCTCAAGACCGAAAGCTATAGCAACCTACGTGAGCCATGGGGATTTACCGAGGATGAGAAGCCGGTCACTTCCAACTGGTTCATCACCAAAAGCAAACCGCGAGATGAATACAAGCACAATACCGACTACCTGATCTCCGGAAGTCCTCGTTCCAGGTTAGGGCGAGAATTCAAAAAACGTAGCTTATGGGGAGAAGGAAATCCTCACGCAGGCAAGATTGATGATGTTGCGTGTGAGCAAATCATCACGGCGCTGCTTAAATTAGCCAAGCGCTATGGATTGGTTGTCGAAGAAGAAACCGAATTCGGGATTACGGGCTACCAGTTGAACGGGAGTAGTTTGCTGTGGCAACTGGGTGATGGAGAGAGTCAGGCCAATGCCAACGACAACCGATTCTTTCGTAATCTCTATCGAAATATCTCCGGCTTATTGCACAATCCTACGCACAGATTGTTTGATTTTGAAGCGCGTGAGCATACCGCTCAAGTCGAGCAGAGCGACCGCATGGAACGCGAGGCTCGCTTCCGCTACACCAGTAAAGATCGAGAACAATGGCTGGCGAGTACCGGCAAGCAACTTGAATGGCTACCCGTTTTGTTTTGTTCGCCGACCATGGAGTTGGGTGTCGATATCAGCTCACTCAACACGGTTTATTTGCGGAATGTCCCACCCACACCAGCCAACTATGCTCAGCGTAGCGGACGAGCAGGGCGGGCAGGACAACCGGCACTCGTGATTACTTATTGCGCCGCACAAAGTCCGCACGACCAGTATTTCTTTCGAGATCCCGTCAGGATGGTGCATGGGCAAGTTAATCCACCGACGCTTGACCTCGCCAACCGCGAGCTGATTCAGAGTCATCTTCATGCAGTTTGGTTGTCGGAGACAGGTCAGAAGTTGGATAACAGCATTTGCGGTTTGCTGGATATGAATCAGCCAACAACGCCAATTTTGCCGAACCTTCAGGACATCCTGGATATGCCAGCAGCAAAACTACGCGCCCACCAGCGCGGTGTGAGCATACTCAATATGCTGCAAGATGAGCTGACCAAGGTTAAGGCTCCGTGGTATTCAGAGCGATGGGCTGAGTCTGTATTTCAGCGCGCCTTCCAAGAATTTGACCATGCGCTCGATCGCTGGCGTGAATTGTTCCGTGCCACCACGCGCCAGATGGACATCAATCAAAAGGTGATGAACACCCCGGCAGCTTCTGAGCGTGAGCGAAGGGATGCCAAGCAGCGCCATGACGAAGCGTTCAGGCAACGCGAAATTTTGTTGCAGCAAGGCAGCACACTGAACTCAGATTTTTACACCTATCGTTACCTTGCCAGCCAAGGCTTTTTGCCCGGTTACAACTTCCCAAGGTTGCCACTCATGGCATACATTCCCGCGCGCAGGGGCAAAATAGGCAGGGAAAATTTCTTGAGTCGACCAAGATTTTTGGCACTGTCAGAATTTGGCCCATACAGCCTGATCTACCACGAAGGAAGTCAGTATCGGGTTACGAGGGCATTGCTCTCGGTGTCGGCAGACGACCAAGTGGCAGTCGGTGCCCAGCTTTCCACGGAATACGCCCGCATTTGTCCTGCGTGTGGCTATGGGCACTTCCGTCAGCAAAGAGACTTTGACCGATGTGTTGCGTGTGGCACGTTGCTTGAAGGGGCGAAAGAAATTCGCGCTCTGTATCGAATCGAGAACGTTTCCACACGG
Organism: Gallionella sp.; assembly: GCA_003134595.1. Taxonomy (GTDB): domain Bacteria; phylum Pseudomonadota; class Gammaproteobacteria; order Burkholderiales; family Gallionellaceae; genus Gallionella. The sequence continues at coordinate 29,933 of PLBS01000092.1, forward strand.
CGCGCGGAACGCATTACAGCCAATGAGGAAGAGCGCGTTCGTCAGGGCTACGAAATGCAGACCACCATGCAGTTCTCCGAAGAGGATGGAAAGCTGCAATGCGTCAAAACACTATTCAAGGACGAGCAAGGCGAGTTACTGGAATTGCAGTACGGTGCAGCGGCAACTGTTTGGCGCATGAACCTTGGTTGGAGAAGGCGCAAAGACAAGAGCATCCTCGGCTTCAATATCAATCCGGTGACAGGTCATTGGGTGGGTGGCGCGGACGAAACAGGTGAAGGTGAAGTGGATTTGCCACCGGATGTCACTCCGCCTCAGCGCATCGTTCCTTATGTTGAGGATCGTCGCAATGTATTGGTTATCCGGTCTCCCGAGGTACTCGACATCACCACCATGGCGACATTGCAATACGCCATCAAGCGCGGTATTGAAGCGATTTACCAATTGGAAGAAAGCGAACTGATGGCCGAGCCTTTGCCGGGGCGCGACCCACGCTTGTCCATCCTGCTGTATGAGTCTGCGGAAGGCGGCGCAGGAGTGCTTACGCGACTCGCTACAGAACCCGGCGCGCTGGCAGAGGTGGCGGCCAAAGCACTTGAAGTCATGCACTTCAAACGTCCTGATAACGGATTGTGGAATGCGCAGACCCTACAAGAGGATGTTGGTACAGATGGACAATCTAATTGCGAAGCGGGTTGTTACAAGTGTTTGCTGTCCTATTACAACCAGCCCGACCATACCGTGATTGATCGCAAAGATGCGGCTAACGATGGCAAAGTCCTTGATATTCTTTGTCGGTTGACCCGTGCAAATGGCGAAGTGGGTAGCGTGGAGAAAAGTGCAACTGAGCACAGCAATGAATTGCGCCGGATTTCCGGAAGCTCACTTGAGCACGCCTGGTTGGACTTTGTTGAACAGCATGGATACTTAAAACCAGATCGCGGGCAGGAAACGATTGAGCGTTGCCTGACATGCGCGGATTTTTACTACCATGACTGGAAAGCTGCTATCTACATTGATGGCCCCCATCACGATGAACCAGCGCAGCGCGAGAAAGATGCGACCATCAATCGGTGCCTTGATGATGCCGGATATTTGGTCATCCGTTTCCCCAAAGAACAATCCCGTTGGCAGGAGATATTTGCTGCGCACGCAGACTTGTTTGGAACTGGAAAAATCACTGGCACTAAGAATTCATGAATGCACCACAAGTAAATTTTCAGCCCGGCAGTTTGGTCAGTGCGAGAAACAGAGAGTGGATCGTATTACCGCAGTCCACCGCCGAGACTCTATATCTACGGCCATTGGGAGCGGCAGAGGAAGATGCCACCATCCTGTATTTGCCGATTGAACCCCAGCCGGTCGTGGGGGCGACTTTTGCGTGGCCTACAGTAAAGCAGGCCAGCAACCATGCGGCCAGCCAGCTATTACGCGATGCACTGCAACTGAAATTACGCTCCGGTGCAGGCCCGTTCCGTAGCCTGGGCAACATCGCAGTTGAGCCACGGGCTTATCAATTGGTGCCGCTCTTGATGGCACTGAAACTCGACGTGGTACGTTTGCTGGTAGCAGATGACGTAGGTATCGGCAAAACCATCGAGGCTGCGCTGATTGCGCGGGAGTTGCTGGATAGGGGTGAGATTCAGCGGCTGGCAGTTTTGTGTCCACCGCACCTATGCGAACAGTGGCAGCGGGAATTGCAGGATCGTTTCCACATCAATGCTGCCGTTGTTCGAACCAGCACAGCAGGACGCTTGGAACGCGGACTGCCCGCAGGTCAATCGATCTTTGATGCCTACCCTTTCACCGTGGTCAGTCTGGATTACATCAAGTCAGATCGCCGCCGCGATGAATTCCAGCGTGCCTGTCCAGAATGCGTCATCGTTGATGAGGCGCATACCTGTACCCATAGCGGGCAAGGCAAGCAGCAACGTTATCAATTGTTGAAAGGACTCACCGAGAATCCAGACCGACACATGATTCTGCTGACCGCCACGCCACATAGCGGCGATGAAGATGCCTTCTTTAATTTGCTCGGACTGCTCAATCCAGAATTTACTCAGCTCAAGGATCTACCTCACGAAAGTCGCTCAAAACTTCGCGAAGACCTCGCTCGCCATTTCGTGCAACGTCGCCGTCCAGACATCGAAGAATGGCAAGATAACAAACTCTTCCCGGAACGACTCACAGCAGAAATAACCTATCAGCTCAGTGGCGCGTGGGGAAAACTGTTCGGGGACGTGCTCGACTATGCGCGTGAGCTGGTCGTGCGTGCCGAAGGGCAAGGACTACGTGAACAGCGCATGAACTGGTGGGCAGCCTTGGCACTGTTGCGCTGCATTTCTTCCTCACCGGCAGCCGCCGTCAACGCCTTGCGTACTCGATTGTTGGGAGTGCAATCCGAACAGGGAACAGAAATCGATCTGGAAGAAATCGAGCGTCAAGCACAAGAGCGGGTCATGGATGGTACGGATGACAGCCTCTCCACGGATGACATTGAGCCAGCTGCGCGCACAGAGGATTCCGAACTATTGAATGATCTGATTGCTGCCGCCGGAAAAATGGCTGGCAAGAGCAACGATCCCAAGCTGGCGAAGCTCATTACTCACCTCGATGAACTCATCAATGCAGGATTCCAGCCGGTCATATTTTGTCGCTACATCGCCACCGCACATTATCTGGCCGAACACCTGCGCGCCCACTTTAAGCAATCTACCGTGAAACCCGTAACGGGTGAATTTACCCCCGGCGAACGGGAAGCCGCGGTACAGGAACTTGGCGAATCCGAAAACCGGATACTGGTTGCGACCGATTGCCTGTCCGAAGGTGTCAATCTCCAAAACCTGTTTACTGCTGTTGTCCACTATGATTTGTCATGGAACCCAACTCGTCATGAGCAGCGGGAAGGACGCGTGGATCGTTTCGGGCAAAAGGCACGCGAGGTGCGCACCACCATGCTGTATGGCCAAGACAACCCGGTTGATGGCGCGGTATTGCATGTCATCCTGCGCAAGGCAGAAAGCATACGCAAGGAATTGGGTGTGTTGGTTCCCATGCCGGATGACGAAGGCAAGCTGACCCAAGCCCTGCTCAATGCGGTGCTGCTGCGCAAAGGGGGTTCTGCCGCCAAATCGCCACAGCAATCTCTCGATTTCGGCCAGCCTGCGCAGGAAATAGAAACTGCTTGGCAGAGTGCACGCGACAAGGCATCAAAAAACCGTACCTTGTTCGCACAGCGTCGCTTGAAGCCTGAGGACGTGTTGCCTGAATGGCAAAAGACCTTGGCAGTATTGGGTGGCGAAGCAGACGTTGTTCGCTTTATTTCTCGTGCTGCTTCCAAGCTGGGTGCACCACTCGAAGCATGGCGCAACCACTGGAAGCTACACGTCAACCATCTCCCGCCAACCATTCGAGAACGACTCGAAGGCGAGGGTTTATCCGGCACAATGCGCATCGACTTTCATCAGCCACCCGCACCCGGAGCTACCTTCATCCACCGTACCCATCCATTGGTTGCCTGTATTGCGGATTATTTGCTGGAACGTGCGCTGGATACAGAAGGACGACCTGAAAGTGATGAAACCGATTGGATCGCTCGTGCTGGAGCAATCTTTACCGAAGCAGTCAGCTCGCGCACAACCGTCTTGCTGCTTCGCTTGCGTCACCAGCTCACCGTGACGCGTGCGACTGGCTCACGCCTGCTGCTCTGCGAAGAAACGGTCGCCCTTGCGCTCAGTGGCGGGGATAGTTCGACACGCCTGCCGGAAGAACAAGCCCGAACCCTGCTAGATGCACAGCCAGCGCGCAACATGCCGACTGCATTACGTGACCGGCATATCCAGCAAGCCATAGATGCTTTGCCGGGATGGACTCCGTTGCTAGAAGGTATTGCCCAGGAAAGGGCACAGCAACTTCTTGAAGATCACCGTCGGGTGCGTGAAGCTTCCGATGCAAGGGGAAGTTACCAAGTTACCCCTAGCTTGCCGGTGGATGTAATGGGCGTTTTCGTCCTCGTTCCGGCATGAGGAATTAGCAGAATGGCAAAACGCTCCTCCACCGAACTTGCTTTCTCCGCCATCCGCATCGAAGGCGGCTTGCTTGCCGCCGACTTTTTGGGCCGCGTCGCGCGCTTCGATGCAACGGGTCAAGCAGAAGCGGATTATGACATTCCCAAAGGGCTGAAACTTCGCGACGAGATTGGCCGCTACTGGAAGATCGCGCTCAATCTCTGGCAGGATTTTCAGGCGGGGCAGCAGCGCACCGATCATGACGCGCACAGCTTCACCAGCAAGGATTTTCTTGAGCCATTTTGTCGGCATGTGTTGGGTTTTACTGATATGCAGGCGGTGGGGCAGATCACTTTGGCTGAACGGATTTTTCCAATCGGCTATCAGACACTGGCCGGGCAGGTGCCGCTGGTATTCGCCGCGCATACGCTGGGTCTGGAGCAAGCTGACGTCCGCTTTGGCGATGGACACCGCCGCCGTTCCCCCTTCTTGCTGGCTCAGGAATATCTCAATGCCGAAGACAAATGCCTATGGGCGATTGTCAGCAATGGCCTGAAGCTGCGCATCTTGCGTGACAACCCCAGCCTGACACGCCCCGCCTATATCGAAGTGGATCTCGAATCTATCTTCAACGAAGAACGCTACCCAGATTTCACCGCATTTTGGTTGCTGGCACACGCCACCCGATTCGGCAGTCAACAAGCCGCGCACAGCGGTCATCCTGCCGACTGTCATTTGGAGCGCTGGCGCAACACCTCGCAGGAATCTGGCATTCGTGCGCGTGAACGCCTGCGCGATGGCGTGGGCGAAGCATTGCGGGCATTGGGCACCGGCTTTGTCAGCCATTCTAAAAATACCGCGCTGCGCGAACAGCTCGACAGCGGCGCTTTAACTGCCCAAGCCTATTACGAACAACTGCTGCGCCTGATTTACCGCTTCATCTTTTTGGCGACGCTGGAGGATCGGCAAGACGAACAGCGTGGTACGCCGCTTGTGTTTGCGCCCGAAGCCGACGAAGCTGCTCAGGAACTATACCTGCGCGGCTATTCGCTCAATCGCTTGCGTGAGCACGCTGCCAAACGCCGCCACTATGATCGTTACAGCGACCTCTGGCAGGGCTTGGGCATTGCCTTCGCGGGCTTGGCTAAAGGCCAGCCCGCACTGGGGCTGCCCGCATTGGGCGGCCTGTTCACGGCTGAACAATGCCCTCACATGGACGGCGCACAACTGGAAAACCGCTACCTGCTGCAAGCAGTGTTCGGCCTCTGCTTCTTCCGCGAAGGCGCGGCACTCACCCGCGTCAACTACCGTGACATGGGTTCCGAAGAACTCGGCAGCGTGTATGAAAGTCTGCTGGAACTGGTGCCGGTGGTCAGTGTCAGCGGCGGGAGTAGAAAGTTCGGCTTCGTCGGCGATGAAGAAAAAGCCAGCACCAAAGGTAACGCGCGCAAGCTCAGCGGCAGCTACTACACGCCGGACAGCCTAGTGCAGGAACTCATCAAGAGCGCGCTGGAACCCGTCATCGCGCAAACCTTGCAAGCCAACCCGCAGCAACCGGTCAAGGCGCTGCTTGGCCTGACGGTTTGCGACCCCGCCTGTGGCTCGGGTCACTTTTTATTGGCGGCGGCTCGTCGCATTGCCGAAGAAGTGGCGCGACTCAATGCCAGCGAAGGCAACCCGCTGCAAGGCGATTACCGCCATGCCCTGCGCGAGGTTGTCGCCCACTGTATTTACGGCGTGGATAGAAATCCGATGGCGGTGGAACTCGCCAAGACTGCACTGTGGCTGGAGGCATACACCCCGGATAGGCCGCTCACCTTTCTCGACCATCACCTGCGTTGCGGCGATGCCCTGTTGGGTGTGCTCGATCCGGCTATATTGGAAAACGGTATCCCCGACAAAGCCTTCAATGCGTTATCCGGCGATGACAAGGAGGTGGTGAAAGTATTGAAAAAGGCCAATAGAGAGGCGCTCAAAAGCATTGGAAAAGTGCAGCGGCAGGAGTCAATGACCAACTGGCTGGATGCCGTAAGCCCAACCGCTGCACTGGAAGCCCTGCCGGATGACACCCTCGAAGCCATCGCAGTTAAGCGCACCGCCTTTGCGCAAGTCGAAGCTCACGCCGCCCAATCCCGTGCGCGCATTGCGGCGGATTTATTTGTTGCCGCCTTTGTTTTGCCAAAAACACCTGCCAACCAGAGCTTTGTTCCGACCAGTCAGGATTTGTGGCTGGTAATGAATGGCAGCGCACCGCGACCCGGTGTGCAGGCAGCAGCGATGCAGGCTGCGCATACCGCTCAAGCCTTCCATTGGCAATTGGTATTTCCACAGATTTTCTCCCCTCGCCCGCTTGCGGGCGAGGGAGCGGGGGAGAGGGCCTCAGGCTTCGATGTGTTGCTGGGCAACCCGCCATGGGAACGCATCAAACTGCAAGAGGAAGAATTCTTCGCTACGCGCAGCCCGCTGGTGGCCGAATCCCAGCACAAGGCCGAGCGCGGGCAGCGCATCGAACTACTCAAGCAAGGCATGTTGTTGCACACGTTGTATCCAGAAATTGAAGCCGCACAAGGTTTGATGCCACCGAATCAGGCCGAGCAACAATTGTATGCCGAGTTTCTATCGGCACGACGCAGCGCAGAGGCTTCCAGTCTGTATGCGCACGATTCCAATCGCTATCCGCTCACCGGCGTGGGCGACGTGAACACCTATGCGCTGTTTGCCGAAACATTCGCGCAATTGATGAGTGAACACGGGCGCGCTGGTTTCATTGTGCCAGCAGGTATTGCCACTGACGATACAACCAAGCGGTATTTTCAATTTTTAGCCGATGGGCGGCTTATTTTGTTTGTTGGATTCGACAATGCCCGGCGAATATTTCCCTCTGTCCATCCAGACACACCTTTCGCACTTGTGACTATAGGACATAGCAATGTTGATTCAAAGCTTGCTCACTACATTCTTGGAATTGAGCATTTGGCCGACTCACGCCGAGTATTTACGCTGTCCTCAGATGAGTTTCGCCTCATCAACCCCAACACCCGCACCTGCCCGGTGTTCCGCAGCAACAAGGATGCTGAACTGACTAAAAAACTTTACCGCGCTGCACCGGTGTTGATCGAAGAAGGCGAGCTAGAAAAAAATCCGTGGGGTATTCGCTTTGTGCGGTTATTTGACATGTCTAACGATAGCAACTTGTTCTACAACGAGGCGGGCCAGAATCGCTTACCTCTATATGAAGCCAAGATGATTCACCACTTCGACCATCGATGGGCGACTTATCAAACAGTTGCTGCCTGTAGCGGTGGAAATGTTGACGAGATGGGTAGTCGAGATGCAACGGATAATGAAAAAGCTAACTCCGATTTCACCATGACCCCACGTTATTGGGTGGATGCCGCCGAGGTCAGTATACGGCTTGCCGATAACGGTAAGAACGTCGTTTGGTTTTTAGTGATGAGAGGTATAACGAATGCGACTAATGAGCGTTCATTCATAACGTCCGTTGTTCCCTTATCAGGGGTTGGAAACAGTGCGCCAGTAATGCTAACGGGGCGTGATATTGATGCTCCCTTGGTTGCTGCTTTGCAAGCAAATGCTGCTTCTCTTGTCGTGGATTATGTTGCTAGACAAAAAATTGGTGGCACAAATCTGAATTTTTTTATTGTCAAACAATTCCCCATTCTCCCTCCGTTACAGTACACCGAAGCCGATCTCTCTTACATCGTTCCCCGCGTGCTGGAGCTGACCTATACCGCCCACGATCTCAAACCCTGGGCAGAAGACTTGGGTTATGACGGCGAGCCTTTTCCGTGGGATCCTGACCGGCGTGCTGTGCTGCGCGCCGAACTGGATGCCTACTATGCCAAGCTATACAGCCTCACTCGCGACGAGTTGCGCTATATCCTCGATCCCGCCGATGTGATGGGCGACGACTATCCATCGGAAACTTTTCGCGTACTCAAGAATAGTGAGATCAGGGAGTTTGGCGAGTACCGCACGGCACGGCTGGTTCTGCGCGAATTCGACCGTATGGCTTTGGCCGATGTGGCGCATGAACCTTACCTGAGCCTTCTGATACCACCACCCGGTCAACTATCGTCGCCGCAGTATTCATCCATCGGCATCATTCGCGACGAGGATGATGCACGCATGGCCGGGCTGGTGCTGGCAATCATCCGACAAGCGGGCGCGTTGTCGCGCCAGAGTCTGACACTGGCTTTGACGGCGGCGCATACGTCCGGAGCGACTACAGCTCCGTTGGAGCAGGCTGAACTGGATCAGCTTGCCGCCTACCGCCAATCGCACCAGGCTATGCTGCTGCCCGCTCGTCTCGAACGGATGCAGTTGATGCTGCGGTTCTTCGAGGATGCAGGAGCGATTCGTATTGAGCAGCAAGGAGCGTGGCTTGCGGCAGCACCAGATGTGCCCCTTCCAGCCGGTGTGATCGTTGAACAGGGTACCGAAGAGATTGCGGGCATTCTGCTGCGCACTGCCCGTGCCAGCCTTGAACGGCAAACTGCCGACGATCTGGGCACCGCTTCGCAACATTCGACGAAGCGGGCATAGGGGCAAGCCGGACATGGAAGAATTGATCAAGCGCTTATCGACACAGAAGACGGCACCCCGTCTTTGGATCGAGCGCTTGTCGATTTTCAGCGAGCCAGGTATCGATCATTGCGTCCGGTCGATTTCGTTCCGGCGCGGCATCAATATTGTCTGGGCACGTGAGCCGGATGATGAGAGCGCTTATGCGGGAGTCCACGCGGCAGGGCATGGGGTTGGCAAGACTTCGCTGTGCCTGCTGCTGCGTTACTGCCTGGGCGATAGCACCAAGTCGATTGATGAACTGCGGGAAGAGGTGCTCGGCGAATATCCCCAAGGCGGCGTTGGTGCCATCGTGCATGTTGGTAGCGAAGTCTTCGCGGTATTTCGCTTTTTCAACTCTTACCGTGAGGGTTTCGCATCTCCCAGCGACGATTTGGACGCCCTGCTGACCGATGGCAGCGCGCAGTCCTTCAAGGATTTCGAAGCGCACCTTTCCGAGGTGATGCTGTCAGGCGTGTCTCCGCGAGCGATCCCAGAAACGGGGCAGGCCATCCTGTGGCGGCATTTACTGGCGTGGATGGCGCGAGATCAAGGTGGGCGCTTCAAGAGTTTTTTCAGTTGGCGCGAAGGTGAAGGCACTGGCTTGCAGCGGCCACGGCAAGACCCGCCCATCGTGATGCGCGCCGTGCTAGGCTTGCTAGATCAAGACGAATCGAAATTGCTGATGCGCTTACGCTCTCTGGAGCGCGAACTGGAAACAGCGGAGGAGGCGACGGCTCGCCTCAGGAAAGAGCCAAGCCTGATCCGAGGCCGCATCGAATCAGAACTTCGCGCATGGCTTCGCGTTCCCGCCGATTTGCCGATGCGCTCCGATGACATGTTCAAGGATTCCGTCGAGACGGCGATTCGTGGCGCAAAGGCTGCGACAGAGGCAACACTTTCCCGCCTGGATGGCGAGTTTGAAACGCTGACCAATCAGTTGGTCGATTTTCGCGTGGAGCATCGGCAACTGAAGAATGAATATGATCTGGCTGACACCGATTATAAGATGGCGGACGCGGCACGTAATAATGACGAAAGTGCGTACCGGCAACTTGCCGAGAAACGCGAGAAATTGAGGTCTCTGGTTGGTTCGTGCGAGCATGGCCAGGTCACGTTTCAGGAATGCACCTATATCCAGAATGAGATTCAGAACTTTAGTTTCGCGGATGGCCGCGACAAGAATGCGCTGGCGAAAATCGGAGGCGACTGGGCAGCGCGCGCGGCGCAGTCGCTGCAACGTCGGATACAGGCCGAAAAGCCTCTGCAATTGGCGCAGCAACAGGTTACCGCGAAAGATCGGGAGAGCAAGGCACTGCGAATAAAGCGAGACTCCGCCGCGCTCGAACTTGATCGCGGGCAGCGTTTGCTGTCGGAACTCGAAAGGTGGGAACAAGCCTCAGGGTCGCCCGAGGCCGCAGAGCAGATAGAACAGTCCGTATCGCGTTGCACTGATATTACGAAGAACACCGATGCGGCGCGAGTGGGGCTTGCGACGCTGCAGCACGAGAGATCGAGTCGCGAGCAATCCTTGGGCGAACTCACCGACCTACTTGCCCGTGCGCTGCTATCCAATGAAGCTTTTGGTAGTCTGCAAGTGAGGGACGAAATTCGTCCGTTTCAACTTTCACTCCGTGGTGGAGAGGCCTTCCGGGTACTGGAAATCCTATTGGGCGATGTGGTGTGCATGTTAGACGCGTGCGATCCTGCAAGCGCCTTCCCCGGCTTGCTGATTCACGATTGCCCGCGAGAAGCAGACATGGGGCCGCGCCCATACCGGGATTTTCTCCACTTGATTGAGCGCATCGAACGTGAAGCATACGGTGATCATGCTCCGTTTCAGTACATCGTTACCACAACCACGCCACCACCCGAATCGCTCCAGCAACCACCGTTCCTGAGCCTGACACTCGACCCCAGCCACGATGAGGGATTGCTGTTCGGACGGAGATTCAAAACACAAGCGCAGGCCGGAGATCTTCGTTAAGTAGAAGGACAAACATGACTCTATTTCAAACGAAATACCAACAGTTGACTCCAAGAGACGGCTTTCTGAAAGACATGGTTGTGCTGGCGCAGGCGTGGAAGAAAACTCACACGGCAATTCGTCGACATAACTGGTATGCCGATGTGTTGGGTGCAGATTGTTCCTCGGAAGTTTTACGCGTGCTTAAGAATAGCGAGCTGCGCCAATTCGGCGAATACCGCACCCGCCGTCTGGTGCTGGAGGCTTGGGATCAACTGGCGGGCAATGGAGTTTCTCTATGACACAAGCGACAGGTGACGTGAAACTTTCGCCGTTGCAGATCGCTCAGTTGGCAAAAGCCGCGACCGACCAAGGGTTTGACCTCTCGCCCGTGGAAGAGGGGGGCTGGTTGTTCTGCCGATCCACCCAGTTCCCGGAACGGGTGTGGCTCACCAATGCGGATGGCGGCTATCAACTGGCGTGTGATTCACAACGACTGTTGGATGAATTGGCGCGCGAGGGGCTGAGCGTGGATCAGGGGGCATCGCTGCCAACGAATGCCAAGGGCACTGTGCATCTGGCCGAGTATGGCGAGCTGTATCAGTTGTTGGGTCGCGTAGCTGTTCTCGCGAAAATCGCGCCGGATAGACTGGTCGAAGAGTTCGTTGCCGCAACCCAATCCCTGCCCGAATCCACCGAAGTCGAACGGCTGGTGAAGCAGCGCGTGGGGCAGGATATTTTTCGCAACGCGCTTATTGCCTTCTGGCAAGGCCGCTGCGCCGTGACTGGCTTGGCAGTAGTTCCATTGCTGAGAGCCTCTCACATCAAGCCGTGGGCGGATTGCGAGAATAATCAGGAACGCTTAAATGTGTTCAACGGGCTGCTGCTCGCCCCGCATCTGGACGCGCTGTTTGATGGTGGGTGGATCACCTTCGACGATGCAGGCAGGCTGGTGAAATCGCCCTTACTGGATGATGTCGCCGTGCAGCTGCTGGGCGTGACCAGCGAAATGAAGCTCAATCATCTTGCAGAAGATCATCGTCCGTATCTTGATTACCATCGGCAGCATGTTTTAAAAATAGCATAACGCGACATTCTTTATTAGGATGAGGAGGTACGCCTCCAGGCGGTCAATAACACTTCCTGATGTTCTGCCACTATTTCCCACGCTTGCCGTACTTCCTGTTTTGTTAGTCCGTTTGCTACACCCAGTTCTCCAAGATCAGGGGCGCGGCGATCCGTTCGTAATGGCGGCTGTTGTTGGTGACCAGCACAGCACCGGCAGACAACGAGTGTGCCGCAATCATCATGTCCAGTTCGCCAATCGGTTGTCCTGTGCTGACGAGCTGGTGGCGGATTTCGGCGTACCAGTCCGCTGCCTCGGCATCCCACGGCAAGATGCGGATAATCTTGAGAAACTGGCGTACTGCCAGATGCAGCCGATGGTCGGCTGGCAAGCGTTTCAGGCCATATTGCAACTCCGCCCGCGTCATTGCCGAGATGCAGACCATTGATGGCACAAGGGCTTCCAGTTTGGCTTTTATCGCGGGCGATTTCCCTTTGATGAGGTAGCTTGCCGTGTCGGTATCCAGCATGTGCAGCATCGCTAGCGACCTAGCTTGCCGTGAGTAGAAAGTTCATCATCAAAGATGCCCTTTTCTTGCGGCAATACATTCAGCGGGCGCTTCGCCATGAAATCGGCAGGTACATCGACTTCCTGCAGCAACTCGAAGAACTCGCCCCAGGTTTTGGCCCCCGGTCGGTTCGATAGCACCACATCGCCAGTCGCATCGTCGCGCGTGACATACACCTTGTCGCCTTCGAAGCGGAAGCCTGCGGGGAGGCGAACCGCCTGACTGGCGCCGTTCTTGAACAGCTTGGCAACACGAGTCTCGTTCATCATGGATCACCTTATTGAAGTAAATAATATATGCGGCAGTATATACAACTTCTGCATATTGGCAATACTGCCGCGCACAATCGTTAAGCTATTTTGTTTGTGCTGCCATGCGGTCAATGTCCACCAGCAGGCAGTGTTAGCATGGGTAGTTCGGTTGGTTCGGAAACTAACCCAACTTCTTTGCCAAGTCCTCGGCTCTTGGATGGTAGTACCGCGCCAGCATCTTGGTGTCCTTATGGCCGGTGACTTTCATCAGCTCGTGCAGTGCCAGCTTCTCGGCTAGCCGGCTGGTTGCCTCGTGTCGCAAGTCGTGGAAGGTCAAGCCTTCAATGTCAGCACGCTTACAAGCCCTCGTCCATGACTGCACTACAGCACTTTGAGTTGTACTGAATACCTTGTCCCCAATGGAGCGGGGCAGGGCGTTCAGGACAGCTTTTGCGCGATTTGAGAGCGGTACATCGCGCGATGTACCGTTCTTTGTGTCTGATAAATGGATGTGTGATTTTTTTAAGTCCACGTCCGCCCATTCTATTTGCAGTAACTCGCCCTGGCGCATTGCCGTTTCGATAGCCATAGCCACAAGCGGGTGCATCCAGTGGTTAGCAAGATCGCCCTTGCCACTATCGGAAAGTGCGGCTAGCAATCTTTCCTCTTCATCACCATCAAGACGACGTTCGCGCGCATTGCGAACAGAAGGCATCCGAATATTTTCAATCGGGTTCTGTACGTTAATGCCCCATTCTTTCCGGCAGATCGTAAAGAGGTGCGAGATCACAGACAGATCACGCCGTGCCGTTGCCGGAGCGACTGTCTTAAGCCTCTTGTCGCGCCACTTTGCAAAATCTGAACCCTTTAGGGATGCCAGCGACCTATTCGCTAATGGATCGTTCAACCACCACCTGAACCGCACTAGCTCTGCCTTGATTCCCTTTTTGCTACTGGATACTTCGGTCATGTATCTTTCGATTGACTCGCGCAGTGTTGTAGTTTCTGCTTCTGCTCGATTCTCGAACACGCCGCGCCCCATTTCGCTTTCTGTGGTTTTGGCCCATAATTCAGCATCGCCGCGCGTAGTGAAAGTTTTTTGAACGGGCGCAAATCCTTTTTTCCTGATTTGAGCTTCCCACTGCAAATCACCTCTTTTCCGGATTGTGGCCATCGATATTCCCTTTCCACTGTGGCAAAATTGTGGCAAATAATAGATTTGAGCATATTTAAACGCTGCAACCTATTATGAACTAAAGAGATTATGTATTCAAGAAAAGCGCACTCGTAACGCGTAGGTCGGAGGTTCGATTCCTCTCTCCAGCACCAATAAAAGTTTTATTTTGTTCCACATTCTTTCCTCGAATATATCCATGACACAACCTCTTGCTACAGATAGCCTGAAACATTCACACCGATTCGATGAAGGAAACCCGCTCGCCGAGAAAAACACTCTGCGTGTAGCCGTTCTTACCGCAGTGATGATGGTGATCGAGATCACCGGCGGCTGGTATTACAACTCGATGGCGTTGCTGGCGGATGGCTGGCACATGAGTTCGCATACGGTCGCCTTGGGGCTGTCCGTGCTGGCTTATGTCTGTGCCAGAAGATTCGCCCACGATCCGCGTTTTTCTTTTGGCACCTGGAAGATCGAGGTGTTGGGCGGCTATACCAGTGCGATCTTTCTGGTGATGGTGGCAGGATTGATGATTTATCAATCCGTCGAAAGGCTGGTCGCACCGAGCCCGATTCACTATAACCAGGCGATTGCGATCGCAATCGTTGGCCTGCTGGTCAACCTCGTTTCCGCGTGGTTGCTCAAGGCCGGGCATCACCATCATCACGATCATGCGCACGGGCATGATGACCATGTTCACCATGGCCATCATGATTTGAACTTGCGCTCGGCCTATATGCATGTGCTTGCCGATGCGGCGACATCGGTGTTGGCCATCATCGCGTTATTTGGCGGCAAGTTGTGGGGGGCAAATTGGCTGGACCCGGTGATGGGCCTGGTCGGCGCGGTACTGGTTTCCGTATGGGCCTATGGTTTGCTGCGTGACACCGGGCGTGTGCTGTTGGATGCCGAGATGAATGTTCCCGTGGTGGACGAGATACGAGAAGTCATTGCTGCCTCACCGGTCAAAGCGCAAATTTGCGACTTGCATGTGTGGCGCGTAGGGAAAGGCAAGTTTGCTTGCATTCTCAGCCTCGCGACGGATAAGGATGTGTCGCCGGAATACTTCAAGAAACAATTAAGCATCCACGAAGAGCTGGTGCATATCAGTATCGAGATAAACCAGGGTGGTGGGTATGCCGCATAAGCGATGGCCATCACTTCCCGGCAATAGAATAAACGATATACCATGCTTTTTTGTGTCGAAGGAACTGCGGTCTTGTATTTTCAAAAGTGAATTCTGTAAGGAACTTGTATGACTTTTTCCTGGCACGACAAACTTAATACTCATATTCGCTACTTGCCGTGGCTGGCGGGGTTGGTGCTGCTGGCTATTGCGGCCTGGTACTTCACGCGCCCCGCGCCGCTACATGTGCAACTGGTCAAGGCAGAACGCGGGCTGGTGGAAGCGACCGTGAGCAACACGCGCGCGGGAACGGTCAAGGCGTGTCGTCGCGCCAAGCTGGCCCCGCCGGCGGGAGGCCAGATCGCGCATTTGCTGGTGAAAAAGGGGCAGCGCGTCAAGGCCGATCAGGTGTTGCTGGAGTTGTGGAACGACGATTTGCAGGCGCAGGCGCAATTGGCGCAGGAACAACTCGGCACGGCACAGACGCAGGCGCAACAGGCCTGTATGCAGGCCGACCTGGCTGAGAAGGAAGCCGAGCGCGCGCAACAGTTGAAAGAAAAGGGGTTTATTTCTGCCGAAGGCGTAGATCAAAAAGCCTCCGCCGCCAAGGTGAGCCGCGCCGGGTGTGAGGCCGCGCGCAGTNNGGCGAATACGCGACTCCTTCACCGCCCGGCATTCCGACTCCGCCGGCGATCGACTTGATCGATGATAGCTGCATGTTCGTCAGCGCGCCGATCGATGAAGTGGACGCGGCCAACATCAAGGCCGGGCAGGTTAGTCGCATCACGCTGGATGCGATCAAGGGCAAGACTTTTGCAGGCAAGGTCAAGCGCGTCGCACCCTATGTGCTGGAACTTGAGAAGCAGGCGCGCACCGTCGAAGTGGAAGTGGCCTTCGACGAACCGCCTACGTCTGAAAATTTATTGGTGGGCTACAGCGCCGATGTGGAAATCGTCCACGCAGCGCATGAAAATGTGTTGCGCATTCCCACGCAAGCGTTGCTGCCCACGCAATCCATGCAAGAATCCAAGCGCGTATTGTTCTACAGGCCAGACGGCCTGCTCGAAGAACGCACCGTGGCGACAGGTTTAGCCAACTGGGATCACACCGAAATTATCTCCGGATTGAACGAGGGAGACCAGATCGTGATGTCGCTCGATCAAGCCGGGGTGAAGGCCGGAGTGCGCGTGCAGCCGGAAGCAAGCAAGCCGGAAGCAAGCAAGCCGGCAAAATGATTCGTCTGGACAAAGTCAGCCGCAGCTTCACGGTAGGCGATCAGCAGGTCGCCGCCCTGCGCGGCATCGACCTGAACATCGCGGCGGGTGATTATGTTTCCATCATGGGGCCGTCCGGTTCCGGCAAATCCACCTTGCTCAATTTGATCGGCCTGCTGGATCGCCCGAGCTCGGGCACTTATAAGCTGGATGGCGGGAACGTCACCGATTTGAACGACGAGCAACAGGCCAGAGTGCGCAGCGAAAAAATCGGCTTCGTGTTCCAGGCGTTTCATCTGGTGCCGCGCCTGACTGCCGCCATGAATATCGAGTTGCCGCTGATCCTGGCGGGCATCTCCGTTGCTGAACGCAAAGCGCGCGTGGCGCAGTTGCTGGAAAACTATGGCTTGACGGACCGCGCCGATCACAGACCCGATCAGCTTTCCGGAGGACAGCGGCAACGCGTGGCGATTGCCCGCGCCACCAGTATGCACCCCGCCGTGCTGCTGGCCGACGAGCCGACCGGCAATCTCGATCAGACCACCGGCAAAGAGGTGATGAACCTGCTCGAACAAATGGTCGCGCAACAGGTGGCCTTGATCGTCGTCACCCACGATCCGGTGATCGGCGGACGCGCGATGCGGCAGTTGCATATGGTGGATGGGCAGATCACCGGCGAGACTGGGGGCATCGCATGAAGCTGTTTGACGTATTGCAGTTTGCTTCCGGCAGTCTGCGCGGCAGCCGCACACGCACCTTGCTGATGATCCTCGCGATGTCTATTGGTGTCGCATCGGTGGTGGTGCTGACCGGATTGGGCGAAGGCGCGCGCCGTTATGTCATCAATCAATTTTCTTCGCTGGGTACCAATCTGGTCATCGTGTTACCCGGCCGCACCGAAACGGCGGGCATCGGGCCGGGCATGTTGCTCGGGCAAATTCCGCGCGAACTGAGTCTGGACGATGCGCAAGCCTTGTTGCGCAGCCGTGCTGTCTGGCGCATTGCGCCGCTGACTGTCGGCTCATCACAAATTTCTCAGGGGGCACTCAACCGCGAAGTGGTGGTGCTGGGTTCGACTGCCGATCTGCTCGAAGTGCGCCACATGAGCTTGGGTCAAGGACAATTTCTGCCATCCGGTGATGTGCATTCCAGCGAGTCGGTGTGTGTGCTGGGCGCAAAGATAAGGCGCGAATTATTCGGTCAAGAGCAGGCCATCGGTGCCTGGGTGCGCTTGGGAGATCGGCGTTTTCGCGTGGTCGGCGTGATGGCGAGCCAGGGCGAATCGATGGGCTTCAACACCGATGAGATCGTTATCGTGCCGGTTGCCTCGGCGCACATGCTGTTCAACACCTCCGGTTTGTTTCGCATTTTGGTGGAAGCCAAAAGCCGCGATGCCATCGAGCAAGCCAAGCGCGATGCCGAAGAAATCTTATTGCGCCGCCACAACGGCGAGCGCGACGTGACTGTCATCACACAAGACGCAGTGCTGGCCACCTTCGACCGCATTCTGCGCGCCTTGACGATGGCGGTCGGCGGCATCGCCGCGATCAGTCTGGCGGTGGCGGGCATCCTGATCATGAACGTGATGCTGATCGCCGTTTCGCAACGCGTCAAGGAAATCGGCCTACTCAAGGCTCTGGGCGCGCCTGCCGTGCAAATCAGGAATCTGTTTTTCGTCGAAGCAATATTGCTGTCTGGCATCGGCAGCGTGGTTGGCTTGATACTGGGTGAAGCAGGCGTGCAGGTGATTGCGCAAATCTATCCGTCATTGCCGGTGTCCGCACCCTGGTGGGCGGTGCTGGCGGCGATTGGCACATCGCTAGGCACGGGGATTCTGTTCAGCGTATGGCCGGCACGGCGCGCGGCAAGCCTCGATCCGGTGATGGCACTGGCGAGGTCATGATGGATGTCTCGGTAAATTTTAGTTTCGTCATTCCGGCTGAAACCCCCATCCTAACCTT